>NZ_JBFBJI010000014.1:0-194064 GCF_040702065.1 Streptomyces sp. NPDC086777
AGCAACGACGAGCGGACCGCGGCCCTGGCAGACTTTCTGCACACCTACAACCACCACCGCTGCCACACCGCACTCGGCGGCCACCCACCGATCAGCCGTGTGAACAACGCTTCGGGTCAATACGGCTAGGGCCTGTCCGGCGAGGGGATGCCTTCACGTCTCGGCGCGGCGGAACTTACGGTTTGTGGGTTACCCAGAGCAGTTCCGCCGGCCAGCGGTGTGCCCAGTCGGGTGGGTCGGTTTCGTTGTAGCCGTTGGGTGTTCCGGGTTCGGGCCGCGGCTCGATGAGGTCGTCGATGATGAGACCCGCGCCGCGCAGGACCTTGACCCAGTCGCCGTAGGTGAGCTGATAGCTGGTCGCGCCGTCGTCTTCGGCAATGGTGTTCAGCCCGAAGTAGTCCTGCTGCAGCGTCGTGGTCACGCGGCTGGCGGCTTCGTCGTAGCAAGCTTCGAACCATGGGCTGGCGACGTTGAACACCAGGCGCCCACCTCGGCACAAGACGCGTGCGGCCTGCGAGATGGCCAGGTGCGGGGGCGCCCAGCTGAGCCCACCGAAGTCGCAGAACACCAGGTCGAAGCTGTCTGCGGCGAAGGGGAGTTGTTCCGCGGCGCCTTGCACCAACGGGTAACAGGCCGCTCCCATCGCACGGGCCGCCGCGGCGAGTTGGGCTTCGGACAGGTCGAGCCCGACCACGGTGGCGCCCTCGGCGGCGAGCGCCCTGGACCACTGGCCGGCGCCGCAGCCGAGTTCGAGGACGCGCTTGCCGGTGACGTCGCCCAGGGCGTGCAGGTGCGCGTCGGGGATGGAGTACATGCCCCACAACCGGGGTGTGGCGCCGATCTGCGGGTCGTGCTCGTGCTGGTAGGCGCTGCTGATCCGGTTCCAGAACCGCCGGTTGGCGGGGATGCTGTCCACGTGCCGACTCCAGCACTGCCTGCCGGGGGCGGTCAACACGATTAGGGCACTGGTCGGCCCTCGCCTCGGTCCGGCCCTGGCTCGGCCCGTGATCCGCCGGACGAGCCCTAGCCTGTCTGGGGTTCTCCGTATGGCCGACGATGCTCCGCCCTGCCCCGAGTGCGACCAGCCCCTGTGGTCGGGCGGCCTGGTGCTCGCCGGGCGGGACGACGACGGCCGACGGACCTGCCGGGCGCTGTGGCGGTGCTCGGACCGGCACACGTGGTGGCAGTGAGCGGACCGGCCGGACGATCCGTTGGAGGTCTGCCCAGATCCGGAGCTGTTTCACTGACATCCAACTCTGACATCAACGAGGCCGGACGGCGGAATACAGCAGCACCCCCGGTCGACCGTCGGAACAGCCGTCCACGGCCACAGGGGCGGGTGTAGACCGAACTCCTAAAGCGGGTGTCGCAGGTTCGAATCCTGCCGGGGACCCCTCTGCGCCTTCGGCGCCGGGATCGTGCCCTGAGGCCGCAGCGAACTACAGCCCATGAGTTGAGCACTGCCGGAGAGCGCCGGCCGGGGCCGGTTGGCCATCCGCTGGCCGTACCGCTCTCGTGCTACAGAGGACGGGGACTTACAACGTAACCTGCGCTACGGGCCGTGCAGACAAGAGGGGGTTGCCGTGGCGGAGCAACGTGGACTTCGCAAGCGACACTGGTTCCAACTAGCACTGTTGACCATTCTCCTGGCCTTGATGGCGTGGAAGGCAATCCACGGTGGCAAGGGGGCATTGGTTACGCTGGTCGCTCTGCTGGTGTTCGGCGCCTACGTCCTTGGGTACGTGATCGGCTTCCGCTCCGCCAAACGACCGCAGTCGGAACCCAGCGAAGATCCGCGCAGCGACACTGAAGATCCAGTTAGCTGAAACGGCCGTACAGCAGCGAAGTACAGCGACCGCCAGCGACCGACACGGCACTCACGATCCTCCCTGCAGCCTGTGTAGCCCCCAATGACCGATCTCTACAGAGCTACGGATCAGAAGGTGTGCAGGGTGGGACGCCCCTGGCCTCTTGAGGGTCGTCCCACCCTGGTCTCAGCTCCATCCGCTCAGTCGGCGCAAGGTTTTCTGCGCTGCGGGCGTTACAAGCCGGATTCCGCGTCCTCGTCCGAACCGGTCGTATGGCGGTTTCCGCGGCTGGTGGCCACGCGCAGCACGTCTCGCAATGCCCCGGCCAACTGAGCGGCGAGAAGGCTCAACTCCTCCCCATTCGCTGTCTCGTCATCGAGTACCGGAGTCGCTTGCTTCAGAAGTTCGGATGCCATGCCGAGCTGTATCGCCTCGATATGGTCCGCAAGGCGGGACATGAAGCCCTCCACGTCATCGGTGCTCAGGTAGCACGGCTTACCACCAGGCCCCGCCCAGGGAAGAAGCCTCAGCTCGTTGTGTGCCGTCATGTCTGCGCGCCGGCCTCTCGATAGTCGGTGTCGGATGTCGACGAACCACCGAGCCTCCAGTTGCTCTCCGCTTCAACTCCCTGAGAGCCGAGGTCAGGCACCGTGTGGCACGAGCAGTCGCACGCCTCGTAGATCAGCGGAACGTCGATCGGCGCCAAAGCCGGAGAAGACTCCGCGCACTCGTGGTGCGTGCCGACACGGCAGGCAGCTGACCGATAGGGGATGGCCGATTCGGCAGCGCCGTGCAGCTGCTGTCGAGGAGGCATCAGCCAACTCCCAGAAAGACCGACCCGCTGTCAGCTGGTGCGCTGGGCACCGCAGCGTCCATCGGGTGGCGCCGCACTCGCTTCTCCCCGACCAACACGTACGGGCGTACGAGCGCCACGTCCTCGCCTCTGAGCAGGTAGTGGTGACTCGTCCAGCGGCGGACCAGTCCGAGAGCGATCGTCGGCCTGTCAACGGGCGAAGAGGAGGCAGGGGCACTCAATGGCCGGGACGACGCTAAGCGGCGGCGGTGCCTGCCTTGAGGGACGTACCGCGCCCTGGTGCGGGCGACGGCGCGGCGGATACGGTTGACCACGCTGAATCAGCTCCTATCGCTGATGGCTCGGTCCCCCGGCATCGCCCGCCGTGGGGACCGCTTTGCGTACGACCGCCCAGAGGGTGCGGCCGCTCAGGCTGGTGGCGTGGAGCCCGAACCGATCGGCTTCGGCCACCACCTCCAGGACCTCCCTCCACGACTCGGTGGAGAGCGATTCCGGTAACTCCGCTTCGACCGACGTGAAGCCGGCGCGTTCCTCCACGCGCGTGGGGAGCCCGACGGCGGACAGCCGGGCGGCGATGGCCGCCGCGCTGACTCCCGAAGCGGGCACAGGGCAGCCTCCGTCACCAGCGATCACTTTCAGTGAAGCTAGTTAACTAGATGAGAGCTAGTGGACTAGATTTTCCACATGTCTGAGCAACCGCCTTACCTCCGCATCGCCGACGAGCTCCGGCGGCGGATCGCGGAGCATGTGTGGGAGCCGGGGGACCGCCTCCCCTCCCGCGCGCAGATCGGCCAGGAGTGCGGCGTGGGCGAGAACGTCGTCCGCCGGGCGCAGGAACTGCTGATCTCACAGGGCGTGCTGGAGGGGCGAGCCGGATCGGGCACCTACGTCGCCGAGCCCCGGCAGCGCGTGCGGGTCGTCCGGTCCTCGGCGCGCGAGCAGCCCCAGGGGTCGCCGTTCCGTGTGGACATGAAGGCTCTCGGCAAGCAGGGCGACTGGGAGAGCCGGACCGACGCCAAGGTGCCCGCTCCCGCCGACATCGGCGCGCGGCTGGGCATCGCAGAAGGGGACTTGTGCGTGCGGACCGCGTATGAGTTCCTGGCCGACGGCAGGCCCGTGCAGTTCTCCACGAGCTGGGAGCCCTACGACCTCACCGCCGGCACCCTCGTCGTCCTCCCCGAAGGCGGCCCGCAGGCCGGGACGGGCGTCGTCAACCGCATGGCTGCCATCGGGGTCACCGTCAGCCACGCCGTGGAGCAGCCCGAGCCTCGGCAGGCCACCGCCGAAGAAGCCTCGCTTCTCGGCATCCAGAAGGCCGCTCTCGTCACCCACATCCGGCGGACCTATTACAGCGACCAGGGACTCCCCGTGGAGACCTCGGACATCATCGTGCCCGCCGCCCACTGCGAGATCGTCTACGAGATCCCCATCATTCGATAGTCCAAGGCTCATAGCCCTGCCGCAGCCGACGGGGTCGCTGCTTCCCTCCGTGGACGCTGATGGCCCCCCCGGGGGGGGGCCGACATCCCGTCCGGAGGAAGCACGCGAGCGCCCTCCCCCGGGCCGTCCTCGGGCCGTGGAAGGGCGCTCAGCGGTGACCAACGCCGACAACTGCCGACAGCTCGGCAGCAGGTCAGAGCGATGATCGGTCAGGCGGCCGCAGGTCACGGCCGCCACGCGTCAGTTGTGGCTGTGCAGGATCTCGTTCAGGCCGTCCCAGACCGCGTTGTTCGGGCGGGCCTCGACGGCGCCGGTGACCGAGTTGCGGCGGAAGAGGATGTTGGAGGCGCCGCTCAGTTCGCGGGCCTTGACGATCTGGCCGTCGGGCATGGTGACGCGGGTGCCCGCGGTGACGTAGAGGCCGGCCTCGACCACGCACTCGTCGCCGAGGGCGATGCCGACGCCCGCCTCGGCGCCGATCAGGCAGCGCTCGCCGATGGCGATGATGACGTTGCCGCCGCCGGACAGCGTGCCCATGGTGGAGGCGCCGCCGCCGATGTCCGAGCCGTCGCCGACCACGACGCCGGCCGAGATGCGGCCCTCGACCATCGAGGTGCCGAGCGTGCCGGCGTTGAAGTTGACGAAGCCCTCGTGCATGACGGTGGTGCCCTCGGAGAGGTGCGCGCCGAGGCGGACCCGGTCGGCGTCGGCGATGCGCACGCCCTTCGGGGCGACGTAGTCGGTCATCCGGGGGAACTTGTCGATCGAGGTCACCTGCAGGTGCAGGCCCTCGGCGCGGGCGTTCAGCCGGACCTGCTCGATGTCGTCGACGGCCACCGGGCCGAGGGAGGTCCAGGCGACGTTGGCGAGCAGGCCGAAGAGGCCGTCCAGGCTCTGCCCGTGCGGCTTCACCAGGCGGTGCGAGAGCAGGTGCAGGCGCAGGTAGACGTCGTGGGTGTCGAGGGGCTTGTCGTCGAGGGAGGAGATGACCGTACGGACCGCGACGACCTCGACACCACGGCGGGCGTCCGGACCGATCGCCTTCCCGGCGCTCTCGCCGAGCAGTGCCACGGCCCTGTCCGCCGACAGCCGCTCGGTGCCGGCCGGGCCGGGCTCGGCGAGGAGTTCGGGGGCGGGGAACCAGGTGTCGAGAACGGTGCCGGCGGCGGCGATCGTGGCGAGGCCGGCGGCGGCGGCACCGGTGGGACGAGGAGCAGTCGTGTCGGTCATGAGGGCAACCTAACCGGCCGGGGGCCCGCGAGGCGAACCAGCGTGCGGGGCGTCTCAGGGGGCGGTCCGTGCCGCGGTCTCCCGGTCAGCGGATCACCCGCCCCAGCACCTCCCGCGCATACCCCTCGTCGTACGGCGTCCCGGTGAGCAGCACCTGGAGGCAGATCCCGTCCATCAGCGCGACCAGCGCCCGCGCCGTGACCGGGTCGGTGTGCCGGGTCAGCCGTGCGGCGAGGTCGTCGGCCCATTCGGCGGCGACGGGGCGCAGGGCCGGGCGGCGCAGGGCGGCGAGGTAGAGCTCGTACTCCAGCTCCACGGAGGTGCGGTCGCCGCCCAGCCAGTCACCGAGGATCCGGGCGAGGGCGGTGGCGAGGTCCGTCGAGGAGTCGTCCAGGCCGCCGTGCGCGGCGACCGTCTTCGCGAAGCCCTCGTTCGCCTGCCGCAGTGCGGCGACCATCAGCTCGTCGAGGGTCTTGAAGTGGTACGTCGTCGAGCCGAGCGGCACGTCCGCCTCGGCGGCGACCGAGCGGTGGCTCAGCCCCGCCAGGCCCTTCTCACCCACCACCCGGATCGCCGCGTCGATGATCCGCAGGCGGCGGTCGGGGTCGTAGCGCCGTGGCATCAGTGCGCGCCGCCCAGGTTCAGGACGACCACTCCCCCGATGATCAGCACGATCCCGGCCACCTTGAGCAGGGTCAGCGTCTCCCCGAACAGCAGGAGTCCCAGCACGGCGATGGTCGCGGTGCCCACCCCGGACCAGATCGCGTACGCCGTGCCGATCGACAGGGTCTTCAGCGTCTGGGCCAGGAGCAGGAACGACACCAGGTAGCCCAGCGCCGTCAGCAGCGAGGGCCACAGTCTGCTGAAGCCGTCCGCGTACTTCATCGCCGTCGTGGCGGCGACCTCGGCGGCTATGGCGCCGGCGAGCGTCAGGTATCCCATGTGTACGAGTGTACGCAACGATGTGTACGGCAGTACACAACCACATCGGGACACATCCGCCTGTCCTCAACGAGGGGGCTGGGGTAAGCCGTTCGGTCCCCGGAGCGCCGCACGAGGATGTTCAATGCTCATAGAAACCGCTAGCTGAAACGGCTCCCCGCAGCCCCGTGACTCCACTAGTGTGTGCACCTCTGTGATCCACGACTGCTTCACAGTTCACCCATTTCACCTTCACACCCCCGGCCGCCGCTGCCTTGGCGCCGCTGGAGGAAACGCGCATGCCAGAAGCCACCCCCCAACCCCCGCCGCATCCCGCCTGGGAGAACGGCTGGGCCCCCGACACCTCCCGGGCTCCCGGAACCCGAAGACTCTGGCTGGCGGGCACGCTGGCCATCGCCACCGTCGTCGCCTGCGTCACGGCGATAGCCGTCGGCCACAACGCCCCTGACAAGACGTCATCGGCCGGTCCGACGGTGTCCGCGAACACCGACAACGGCCCCGGTCTGCTCTCCTTCGCCTCGCCGTCGGCGTCGAACCCGACATCCCCGCCCAAGGGCACGTCGGGGATGTCGGCGACCTCACCGACCGCGTCCACGTCCGCCACGGCGACGGCCACCTCGCCCGGCGCCGGCCCGAAGAGCTCGCCGTCCGGCGCGAAGCCGTCCAAGTCCACGCCCGCCAAGGGGACGTCCGGCGGCTCGGGCAGCTCGGGCGGCTCGGGGCAGCAGCCCGGCAGCTCCGGGAAGTCGGTCCGCTCGGTCAACTACCCGGACCGTTACTGGCACGTGAGCGGCAGCTACGTGTACCTCGACCAGCCCCGCGGCTCCGAGTCCCGCGAGGACTCGACCTTCGAGCTGGTCAAGGGCCTGGCGAACGCCTCCTGTTACTCCTTCGCCACGCACGACGGGCTGTACCTGCGTCACCAGAACTTCGTGCTGCGCGCCGAGAGCAACGACGGCAGCGGCCTCTTCCAGCAGGACGCCACCTTCTGCCCCCAGAAGTCGCCGTACTCGGACGACGTGCTGTTCCAGTCGGTGAATTACCCCAACTACGCCCTGCGCCACAAGAACTTCCAGCTGCGCCTGGACCCGTACGGCTACAACACGACCAACCGCCAGGACTTCTTCTTCGACCTCGTGGACGGGCTGAGCTGAGACACGACGAAGCGGCGGCACCCGGGCAGGGTGCCGCCGCTTTCGTGTGCCGGAATCTCAGACGTTGAACCCGAGCGCCCGCAGCTGCTCGCGGCCGTCGTCGGTGATCTTGTCGGGGCCCCACGGGGGCATCCAGACCCAGTTGATCCGCAGCTCGTTGACGAGGCCGTCGGTGGCGGACTTGGCCTGGTCCTCGATGACGTCGGTCAGCGGGCAGGCCGCCGACGTCAGGGTCATGTCGATCGTCGCGATGTTCGCGTCGTCGATGTGGATGCCGTAGATCAGCCCGAGGTTGACGACGTCGATGCCCAGTTCGGGGTCGACGACGTCGTACAGCGCCTCGCGGAGTTCCTCCTCCGAGGCCGGCTTCATCTCAACGGTCTCGCTCATGCCGTCTTCCTTTCGGCTTCGGCGCCACCCAGCACCTGGGCCGTCGCGTCCTTCCACGCCATCCAGCTGAGGAGGGCGCACTTGACCCGGGCCGGGTACTTGGAGACACCGGCGAACGCGACCGCGTCCTCCAGCACCTCCTCCATCGCGTCGTCGGGCTCCAGCCGGCCCTTGGACTGCATCAGCTCCAGGAAGGTCTCCTGGATCTTCCGGGCGTCCGCCAGGTCCTTGCCGACCAGCAGGTCGTTCAGCACGGAGGCCGAGGCCTGGCTGATGGAGCAGCCCTGGCCCTCGTACGAGACGTCCTCGATCGTCGTGCCGTCGTACTTCACTCGGAGGGTGATCTCGTCGCCGCACGTCGGGTTCACATGGTGCACCTCGGCGTCGCCATCCCTGAGACCACGCCCGTGCGGGTGCTTGTAGTGGTCCAGGATGACTTCCTGGTACATCGAGTCCAGCTTCACGGTTTCAGCTCACGCCCTTCAGCCGAAGAAGTTCCGTACGTGCTCCAGTCCCTCGACCAGAGCGTCGATCTCGGCCGGAGTGGAGTACAGATAGAACGACGCTCGCGTGGTCGCAGGAATTCCGTACCGCAGGCAGACGGGCCGTGCGCAGTGGTGGCCGACCCGGACCGCGATGCCCTGCTCGTCGAGGACCTGGCCCACGTCGTGCGGGTGGATGTCCCCGAGGGTGAAGGAGATCGCGGCGCCGCGGTCCTCGGCCGTGGTGGGGCCGATGATCCGCAGGTCCGGGACCTGCTGGAGCTGCTGCACCGCGTACTCGGTCAGCGCGTGCTCATGGGCGAGGATCTTGTCCATGCCGATGGCGTTGAGGTAGTCGATGGCCGCGCCGAGACCGACCGCCTGGGCAACCGGCGGGGTGCCCGCCTCGAACTTGTGGGGCGCCGGGGCGTACGTCGACGAGTGCATCGACACGGTCTCGATCATCTCGCCGCCGCCGAGGAACGGCGGCAGGTCCTCCAGCAGCTCCTGGCGGCCCCAGAGGACGCCGATGCCGGTCGGGCCGCACATCTTATGGCCGGTGAAGGCCACGAAGTCGGCCTGCAGGGCCTGGACGTCCAGCGGCATGTGGGGCGCGGCCTGGGAGGCGTCGATGCAGACGAGGGCGCCGACCTCCTGGGCGCGGCGCACTATCGCCTCGACCGGGTTGACCGTGCCCAGGATGTTGGAGACCAGCACGAAGGAGACGATCTTCGTCTTCTCGGTGATGACCTCGTCGATGTTGGACAGGTCGAGGCGGCCGTCGTCGGTGAGGCCGAACCACTTCAGCTTCGCGCCGGTGCGCTGCGCGAGCAGCTGCCAGGGCACGATGTTGGAGTGGTGCTCCATCTCCGTGATGACGATCTCGGTCTCGTGGTCCACCCGGTAGGGCTCGTCGGCCCAGCCGAGCATGTTGGCCACGAGGTTCAGCGACTCGGAGGCGTTCTTGGTGAAGATCACCTCGTCGCGGCTGGGCGCGTTGATGAACTCCGCGACCTTGTCGCGGGCGCCCTCGTACATCGCCGTGGCCTCCTCGGCGAGCACATGCACACCGCGGTGGACGTTGGCGTTGTGGCGCTCGTAGTACTCGCTGAGGACGTCCAGTACCTGGCGCGGCTTCTGGCTGGTAGCCGCGTTGTCCAGGTACACGAGCTTCTTGCCGTCGTGGACCAGGCGGTCCAGGACGGGGAAGTCCTTGCGGATCGCCTCGGTGTCGAGGAGGCCCGGCAACTGTGTCACGCGGATACGCCACCCTTCGTGTATGCCTCGTAGCCCTCGTCCTCCAGCTTGTCGGCGAGCTCGGCGCCGCCGGACTCGACGATCCGGCCGGCCGAGAAGACGTGGACGAAGTCGGGCTTGATGTAGCGCAGGATGCGCGTGTAGTGCGTGATCAGCAGGGTGCCGACCTCGCCGGTCTCGCGGACGCGGTTGACACCCTCGGAGACGATGCGAAGGGCGTCGACGTCGAGGCCGGAGTCGGTCTCGTCGAGGATCGCGATCTTCGGCTTGAGCAGTTCGAGCTGGAGGATCTCGTGGCGCTTCTTCTCACCGCCGGAGAAGCCCTCGTTGACGTTGCGCTCGGCGAAGGACTGGTCCATGTTGAGGCGCTCCATGGCCTCCTTGACCTCCTTCACCCAGGTGCGCAGCTTGGGGGCCTCGCCGCGGACGGCGGTGGCGGAGGTGCGCAGGAAGTTGGAGACCGAGACGCCGGGGACCTCGACCGGGTACTGCATCGCCAGGAACAGGCCGGCGCGGGCGCGCTCGTCGACGGACATCTCCAGGACGTCCTCGCCGTCGAGGGTGACGGAGCCGCCGGTGATCGTGTACTTCGGGTGACCCGCGAGCGAGTAGGCGAGGGTCGACTTGCCGGAGCCGTTGGGGCCCATGATGGCGTGCGTCTCGCCCTGCTTCACGGTGAGGTCGACGCCCTTGAGGATCTCCTTCGTGGCGTTGTCGGCCTCGACGGTGACGTGCAGGTCTCGGATTTCAAGCGTTGCCATGGATTGCCTCAGGACTCCTGGGTGAGGGAGACGAGCACGTCGTCCCCTTCGATCTTTACGGGGTAAACGGGGACGGGGCGCGTGGCCGGGAGGCCGGACGGCTTGCCGGTGCGCAGGTCGAAGCTGGAGCCGTGCAGCCAGCACTCGATCTGGCAGTCCTCCACCTCGCCCTCGGAGAGCGAGACGTTGGCGTGGGAGCAGATGTCGTAGATCGCGAACACCTCTCCCTCGGTCTTCACGACCGAGACCGGCGTGCCGTCGAGTTCCACCCGCTTCGGGGTGTCCTCCTCCAGCTCGCTCAGCCCGCAGGCGCGTACGTACGCAGTCGACGTCATGCGACCGAGGCCTCCAGCTCCTCCTCGATCTTGGCGAGCAGGCGCTCCTCGATGTCGGCGACACCGATCTGCTGGACCAGCTCGGCGAAGAAGCCGCGGACGACGAGGCGGCGGGCCTCGTGCTGCGGGATGCCGCGGGCCATCAGGTAGAAGAGCTGCTCGTCGTCGAAGCGGCCGGTGGCGGAGGCGTGGCCGGCGCCGACGATCTCGCCGGTCTCGATCTCCAGGTTCGGCACCGAGTCGACGCGCGCGCCGTCCGTGAGGACCAGGTTGCGGTTCATCTCGTAGGTGTCGGTGCCCTCGGCCTTGGCCTCGATGAGGACGTCACCGATCCACACCGCGTGCGCGTCCTCGCCCTGGAGGGCGCCCTTGTAGGCGACGTTGGACTTGCAGTGCGGGGTGTTGTGGTCGACCAGGAGGCGGTGCTCCTGGTGCTGCCCGGCGTCGGTGAAGTACAGGCCGTACAGCTCGGCCTCGCCGCCGGTGCCGGCGTAGGCGACGCGCGGGTGCAGCCGTACGACGTCGCCGCCGAAGGTGACGACCACGGACTTGAAGCTGGCGTCGCGGCCGACCAGGGCGTTGTGCTGGGCCACGTGGACGGCCTTGTCGTCCCAGTCCTGGACGGAGACGACGGTGAGCTTGGCGCCGTCGCCGAGGACGTACTCGACGTTGGCGGCGGTGACCACGTCACCGGTGTGGTCGATGACGACGACGGCCTCGGCGAAGGCGCCCAGTTCGATGACCTGGTGGCCGAAGGCGACGCCGCCCTGGCCGTGCACGCTGATCCGGATCGGCTCGGTGAGCACCGTCTCCTTGGGGACGGTGACCACGCCGGCCTGCTCGAAGGCGGAGTACGCCTGGGCGGCGACCCGGTCCACCGGGGCGCCGGCCCGGCCGAGCCGGGGGTCGTCGCGGCCGACCAGCTCGACGGTGACGCCCTCAGGGGCCTCCACCGCCACCTTCAGGCTGTCGCCGGTGGCGACCGCCGTGCCGTCGTGCAGCCCGCGCAGGCGCTCCAGCGGGGTGAACCGCCACTCCTCCTCACGGCCGTGCGGGACCGGGAAGTCCGCGACGTCGAAGGACGGGGGCGCGCTCATGCGCGTGGCGACGGTCGACTCGGCGGCCACCGCGATGGCGCCGGCGGTGGTGGAGCCCACCGATGGGGGTCCCCCCGCCGAAGCGAAGCCGGAGGTGGGGGAGTTCTGAGCCTCAGCCATGGCTGTCGTAGTGCTCGCTTTCGGAAATCGTGTGTGGCGTGACGGTGACGGCGGTCGCTTAGCCGACCGCGCCTTCCATCTGGAGCTCGATCAGCCGGTTGAGTTCGAGGGCGTACTCCATGGGCAGTTCCTTGGCGATCGGCTCGACGAAGCCGCGGACGATCATCGCCATCGCCTCGAACTCGGTCAGGCCGCGGCTCATCAGGTAGAAGAGCTGGTCCTCGGAGACCTTGGAGACGGTCGCCTCGTGGCCCATGGACACGTCGTCCTCGCGGACGTCCACGTAGGGGTACGTGTCGGAACGGGAGATCGTGTCGACGAGCAGCGCGTCGCACAGCACGTTCGACTTGGATCCGGCGGCGCCCTCGCCGATCTCGACCAGGCCGCGGTAGGAGGTGCGGCCACCGCCGCGCGCCACGGACTTCGACACGATGTTGGACGACGTGTTCGGCGCCATGTGGACCATCTTGGAACCGGCGTCCTGGTGCTGGCCCTCGCCCGCGAAGGCGATGGAGAGGGTCTCGCCCTTGGCGTGCTCGCCCATCAGGTAGACGGCCGGGTACTTCATCGTCACCTTGGAGCCGATGTTGCCGTCGATCCACTCCATGGTGGCGCCCTCGTAGGCGACGGCACGCTTGGTGACCAGGTTGTAGACGTTGTTCGACCAGTTCTGGATGGTCGTGTAGCGGCAGCGGGCGTTCTTCTTGACGATGATCTCGACGACCGCGGAGTGCAGCGAGTCCGACTTGTAGATCGGGGCCGTGCAGCCCTCGACGTAGTGCACGTAGGCACCCTCGTCGACGATGATCAGGGTCCGCTCGAACTGGCCCATGTTCTCCGTGTTGATCCGGAAGTAGGCCTGGAGCGGGATCTCCACGTGGACGCCCGGCGGGACGTAGATGAAGGAGCCGCCCGACCACACGGCGGTGTTCAGCGAGGCGAACTTGTTGTCGCCGACCGGGATGACGGTCCCGAAGTACTCCTTGAAGAGGTCCGGGTGCTCCTTCAGCGCGGTGTCGGTGTCGAGGAAGATGACGCCCTGCTCCTCCAGGTCCTCACGGATCTGGTGGTACACGACCTCCGACTCGTACTGGGCGGCGACACCGGCGACCAGGCGCTGCTTCTCCGCCTCCGGGATGCCCAGCTTGTCGTAGGTGTTCTTGATGTCCTCGGGCAGGTCCTCCCAGGACTCCGCCTGCTTCTCCGTGGAGCGCACGAAGTACTTGATGTTGTCGAAGTCGATGCCGGAGAGGTCGGAGCCCCAGTTCGGCATGGGCTTCTTCTCGAAGAGGCGCAGACCCTTGAGGCGGAGCTTGGTCATCCACTCCGGCTCGGACTTCTTCGCGGAGATGTCCCGGACGACGTCCTCGTTGATGCCACGCTTGGCGGAGGCGCCGGCCGTGTCGGAGTCGGCCCAGCCGTATTCGTACTTGCCCAGGCCCTCGAGCTCAGGGTGGGCAGTCTCCGTGGGGAGAGTCATGCGGGGTTCCTCCCGGCCGTGCTAGCAGATGCGTCAGTGGAAATCTTGGGGATGAACGTCGTGCAGACGCCGTCGCCGTGCGCGATGGTCGCCAGTCGCTGGACGTGCGTTCCGAGCAGCTCAGCGAAGATCTCCGTCTCCGCCTCGCACAGCTGGGGGAACTGCTCCGCGACGTGGGCGACCGGGCAGTGGTGCTGGCACAGCTGCTCGCCGACCGGTGCGGTGCGCGCCGTTGCAGCGTACCCGTCCAGGCTCAGGGCCTTGGCCAGCGCTTCGGTGCGCTCGTCCGGGGCCACGCCCTCGATCGCCTCGCGGTACACGCTCGCCTGGGCGGCGATCCGGGCCCGTGCGAAGGCGGCGACCGCCTCCTGACCGCCACCCTGCTCGGCGATCCAGCGCAGCGCGTCGGCGGCGAGCTTGTCGTACGACTGGTCGAAGGCGTCCCGGCCGCAGTCGGTGAGCGCGAAGACCTTGGCGGGCCGGCCGCGGGTGCGCGCGCCGTACACGCGCTGCTCGCGCGGGGCCACGACGTCGTCGGCGACCAGCGCGTCCAGATGGCGGCGGACGGCCGCGGGGGTCAGGCCGAGGCGTCCGGCCAGCTCGGTGACGGTCGACGGCCCGTGGTCCAGGATCGACCGCGCGACCCGGTTGCGCGTCGAGCGCTCACCGGTCGCGAGCTCTTCCTGCGGGGTCCCCGTGGGGGTCTCCCGAGCCTCGCCGACGTTTTTCACAACGCCATTGTTGCGTAATTCCTCAGAGCCAGGCAAGCGGCGTCCGGGCGACAGGACGGTGCCCTGCATCACTTAGGTATACCTAACCAAGCATCGGCCCTGACCTGCGGAAACGATCTTTGATCGATCATCCCGCAGCCAATTCGCTGGCGCGCGACCGGTCCCTCCGGAACACTCCCGAACCATGCCCACACCCCCTCCGACCGGCCCTCTTGTCACCCGGCACGGCCTCGCGCAGCAGCTTCGCGCCCTCGGTGTCAAGTCCGGCGAGACCCTCCTCGCACACACCTCGCTCAGTTCCCTCGGCTGGGTGAACGGCGGGGCCGTCGCCGTCGTCCAGGCGCTCCTGGACGCTCTCGGCCCGGACGGCACCCTGGTGGTCCCCACCCAGACCGGCGACCTCTCGGATCCCGCGGTGTGGCGCAATCCGCCGGTGCCCGAGGAGTGGTGGGAGACGATCCGGGCCACCATGCCGCCGTACGACCCCCGCACCACCCCCGCCCGCGGCGTCGGCGTGGTCCCGGAGACCGTGCGGACCTGGCCGGGCGCCCTGCGCAGCGCCCACCCGCAGACCTCCTTCGCGGCCGTCGGCCCGCGGGCGGCGCAGATCGTCGACGGTCACGCCGCCGACTGCCGGCTCGGCGAGCGGAGTCCGCTGGCCCGGCTGGAGAAGCTGGACGCACGCGTGCTCATGCTGGGCACCGGCTACGCCACCTGCACCAGCTTCCATCTCGCCGAGTACCGGATCCCCTCCCCGTGCGTCCGGGTCGGCCGCCCCGCCCCCGGCGGCTGGGAGGAGGTCATCGAGGTGTCGATCACCTCGGACCGCTTCGACGAACTGGGCTACGACTTCGAACGCGACCGGAGTGTCGTCGCCCGCGGGGAGGTCGGCGCGGCGGACGCCCGACTCTTCCCCGTGGCGGAAGCCGTGGCCTACGCCGAGCGGTGGCTGTCCGTACACCGTCCCCGTGAGGAGGAGATCTAGCACCCGGCCGTCCGGGTGACGGCCGGCGTCCTTAGACTCTGTCACCATGCGAAGTGAGCCGGTGGTCCAGGTGCGGGACCTGGTGAAGCGGTACGGCACCAAGACCGCTGTGGACGGCCTCTCCCTGACCGCCGAGGCGGGCGTGACCGCCGTCCTCGGCCCCAACGGGGCGGGCAAGACGACCACGATCGAGACCTGCGAGGGGTACCGCAAGCCGGACTCCGGCGCGGTGCGCGTCCTGGGCCTCGATCCCGTGCGCCAGTCCGCCGAGCTGCGCCCCAGAGTCGGCGTGATGCTCCAGTCCGGGGGCGTCTACTCGGGCGCCCGCGCCGACGAGATGCTGCGGCACGTGGCGAAGCTGCACGCGCATCCGCTGGACGTGGACGCGCTGATGGAGCGGCTGGGCCTCGGCAGCTGCGGCCGGACGTCGTACCGGCGCCTCTCCGGCGGCCAGCAGCAGCGCCTCGCGCTCGCCATGGCCGTGGTCGGCCGCCCGGAGCTGGTCTTCCTCGACGAGCCGACGGCCGGCCTCGACCCGCAGGCCCGCCACGCCACCTGGGACCTGGTCCGGGACCTGCGCGCCGACGGCGTCTCGGTCATCCTCACCACGCACTACATGGAGGAGGCCGAGCAGCTCGCCGACGACGTCGCCGTCATCGACGCCGGCCGGGTGATCGCCAAGGGCTCCCCCGAGGAACTGTGCAAGGGCGGCGCGGAGAACACCCTGCGGTTCACCGGCCGCCCGGGCCTCGACGTCGCCTCCCTCCTCAAGGCGCTGCCGGCCGACTCCACGGCCGCCGAGCTGACCCCGGGCTCCTACCGGGTCGTCGGCAAGATCAACCCGCAACTGCTGGCGACGGTGACGTCGTGGTGCGCCCAGCACGGGGTGATGCCCGACCGCATCTCGGTCGAGCGGCACACGCTGGAGGACGTCTTCCTGGAGCTCACGGGCAAGGAGCTGCGCTCATGACCACCACGACCGACACCGGTACCGGAACCTTCACCCCCCGGCCGGGCGCCGCCCCGCTCCCCCGCATGATCGCGGCGCAGGCGGCGCTGGAGACGCGGATGCTGCTCCGCAACGGCGAGCAGCTCCTGCTGACGGTGGTGATCCCCACCCTCCTCCTCGTGCTGTTCAGCTCGGCCGACATCGTCGACACCGGGTCCGGCAAGTCGGTCGACTTCCTGGCGCCCGGCATCCTCGCCCTCGCCGTCATGTCCACGGCCTTCACCGGCCAGGCCATCGCGACCGGCTTCGAGCGCCGCTACGGCGTCCTCAAGCGCCTCGCCTCCTCCCCGCTGCCCCGCTGGGGCCTGATGACGGCGAAGACGGCGTCGGTCCTGGTCACCGAGGTGCTCCAGGTGATCCTCCTGACGGTGATCGCCCTCGCCCTCGGCTGGTCCCCGCACGGCAACCCCCTCACCGTCCTGCTCCTCCTGGTCCTCGGCACGGCCGCCTTCTCCGGCCTCGGCCTCCTGATGGCGGGCACCCTGAAGGCGGAGGCGACCCTGGCCGCCGCCAACCTGGTGTTCCTGCTGCTGCTCGTGGGCGGCGGGGTCATCGTCCCGCTGGACAAGTTCGGCGGGGCCCAGCACGTGCTCGGCCTGCTGCCCGTCTCCGCGCTGTCGGACGGGCTGCGCGACGTGCTCCAGCACGGGGCCGGGACGCCCTGGGGCGACCTGGGGATCCTCGCGGTGTGGGCGGTGGTCGCGCTGGCGGCGGCCGGGAGGTTCTTCCGCTGGGAGTGACGGCCCGGCCGCGGCGGAACGGAAGCCGTCACTGGGCCACGTGAGTGACGTTCGTGCCCAGCGGGAAAAGACGCTCCGTGTACGAGTCGGCGGAACTCCCCAGCGCTCTGCAACCGTTGCTGCACGACGTCGTGATGTGCGTGGCCGCCCCGGCCTTCGTGGCATCGCCGCGGGACGGGCAGCTGCGCGGTCTTCACGCCGAGGGCTTCTACGGCCACGACCGCAGGCTGCTGCACACGGCCTGTCTGCTGATCGACGGACGCGAGCCCGAGCCGATCGGCGTCCAGCCGCTCGGCCCCGACCGGGTGCGCTTCACCTCGGTCCACCGCTACCAGGGCGACCCGAGCGACGATCCCACCCTGATCGTCGAGCGGGTGCGGACGGCGGGCCAGGGCGAGTTCATCCAGCTGCGGAACGTCGGTACGGTCGCCCGCTGGCTGCGCCTCGAACTGGCGCTGGCGACCGACCTCGCGGACATCGCCGACGTCAAGCGGGGCCGCCGGACGCCGACCGTGCCGTGCACCGCCTCCGGGGACGGCGGCGCTCTGCGCTGGCAGACCCCGGCGGGCCGGGCCGAGGTCCGCACCGTGGGCGGGGTGAGCGCACCGGAGGTCACGGACGGACCGGAGGGCGGTACCTTCGCCTGGCCCCGGATCATGCTGCGCCCGGGCGAGGACTGGCACACCCACGTCGGCGTGACCGGAGGTGCGGTCCCCACTCCGCCGGGCCACCCCGGCGCACCGCGATCGGCAGCCCCCTGGGCCGCACCCCGGGTGGCGGGCGACCCACGGCTGGTGGCACTGGTCCGCCGGGGCCTGGACGACCTGGGGGCGCTGCGGCTCGCGGATCCCGAACGCGGAACGCGGACGGCGGGCGGCACCGAGGACCAGTTCATCGCGGCGGGCTGCCCTTGGTACCTGACGTTGTTCGGCCGTGACTCGATCTGGTCGGCGCGCATGATGCTGCCCCTGGGCACGGACCTGGCCCGCGGCACCCTGTGGGCCCTCGCGCGCCGCCAGGGCACGGCCCACGACGTGTTCCGCGAGGAGGCGCCCGGGCGCATCCTCCACGAACTGCGCCCGGCCGACGCCGAACACGGTCACGGCCTGCGGCTGCCCTCCCGCTACTACGGCTCCGTCGACGCGACTCCGTTGTTCGTGTCGCTCCTGGTGGACGCGTGGCACTGGGGCCTGCCGGACGATGAGGTCGACGCGCTGCTGCCGTACGCCGAGCGCGCCATGGAGTGGGTGCTGGAGGTCTGCGCCGGGGACGAGGACGGGTTCCTGCGCTACTACCCCCGGCAGGGCGGGCTGCGCCACCAGTCGTGGAAGGACAGCGAGGACGCCGTCCGGGACGCGACCGGCCGCCGTATCGAACCGCCGCTGGCGCTGTGCGAGGTGCAGGGGTACGCCTACCAGGCGGCGACGGGGCTGGCCGGGCTGCTGTCGGCCCGCGGCCGTCACGACACGGCCGCCCGGCTCCGTACCTGGGCGGACGCGCTGCGCAAACACTTCGCCGACACCTTCTGGGTGCCGGCCCGGCACGGTCCGGCCCCGCGGTACGTGGCGATCGCCGTCGGCCGGGGCCTGGAACCGGTCAGCGGGCCCGCGTCCAACATGGGCCAGTTGCTGTCCACCGGCATCCTGGACGCCGACGGCTGCCGGGACGTGGCGGCGTGGCTCGCCTCGCCCGAACTGAACTCCGGCTGGGGGCTGCGCAGCCGCTCGGACGCGCTGCCCGGCTTCAACCCGCTGAGCTACCACAACGGTTCGGTCTGGACGCACGACACCGCGATCGCGATCCAGGGCCTGTCCGCGGCGGGCCGCCACGAGGAGGCGTACGCCCTGACGACAGGCCTGCTCGACGCGGCGAGCCACTTCGAGTACCGGATGCCGGAACTGTACGGCGGCGACACCCGCACACCGGGAGCACCCGCTCCGCTCGCCTACCCCGCCGCCTGCCGTCCACAGGGCTGGTCCGCCGCATCCGGTGTGGCCCTGCTGGGCGCCCTGCTAGGTCTCCGGCCGGATCGGACGAACCGCACCCTCCTGGTCGCCCCCATGGTGCGGGAGCTCTCCCCGGCCGCGCCGCTGATCCGCGGGGTCGAGGGCGTACGCCTGGCCGGGCGGATCGTCACCGTCCGCACGGATCACCCGAAGGACGGCATCACGGTCGAGGGACTTCCCGACGGATGGCGGCACGTGGCCTCCTGACGCCACCGGAACGGAAGACCCGAACACTTCTCGTAGGCCGACAGCAAGGGGGGCAGACAACGACTCTCCAGGTCGAATTCCGCCACCACGCGCTTCCTCGCCGCATTGCCGACGGTGCGCGCCAGGCCCGGCGAGCGGAGCAGTTCGGTGACGTGACGGGCAAGGGCATCCGAATCGCCGGGCGGTACGAGGAACCCGGTCGAGCCGTCCCGGCCCACTCCCTCGGCGAGGCCGCCCACGTCGGTGGCGACGACGGGGCGTGCCGAACACATCGCCTCCAGCGCCGCGAGGCCCATGGGCTCGGCGAACGTCGACGGACACACCACGACACGCGCGCGCCGGTACAGGTCGTGCATTCCGTCCACGCCCGCCCGGTCGAAACTCACGCGATCCGCGACATTCAAATCCTTTGCAAGCCTGGTCACGTCATCTCGGAAGCCGACCTTTTCGCCATGGAAATCAACCGAATTCGGTGTGTCCATGAGAACGAGGCGGGGGCGCACCGGAAGTTTCTCGTTCAGGACCCGACGCATGGCCCGTACGGCCATCAACGCTCCCTTGTCGGGAATGAGACGGGCCGGCAGCAGGACGAGCGCCTCGTCGTCCGGTGCCGGATCGGTGAGTTCCGGAACCCGGAGAAAAGATTCGGCGTCGATGCCGAGGTACATGAGTTCCGCACCCTTCACCCCGAGGTCCTCCGCGCAGGCGTCACGGAGGAAGCCGGAGACCGCGAAGTGCGCGTCGAACTCACCGCACGCCCTGGCCAGGGCGACGCTCTCGGGGTCACGCCAGATGCTGTGGTACGTGTGCAGCAGCACCAGGTCCAGGTCGGCCCTGAGGTCGAGCAGCGCCTCGGCCGGTGCCGCCGAGAAGTGGTGGAGATTGTGGCCGTGGACCAACCGGATCTCCCTGCGGGCCAGTTCACTCCTGAACCACGTGCGCAGTTCGGCCCGCTCCGCCGCGCTCCCGGGGGCCCGGGACAGGTCGAGCCCCGGATGCCGCAGCACCTCGACCCCGCCCTCCGGGGGCGTCCGGACCTCCGACGTCCCCGTGAACACCGTCACCCGGTACCCGCTTCTGGCGAGCAGCCTGGAGCAGTTCCAGAGGTACGACTCCACGCCGCCGACCGTCGGCGGGAACGCCCAGTGGACGAAGGCGACGTTCAGCGCCTTCGGGGTCTGTCGATCCGGCTCCTGACTCATTGCCGCCTCCGGGCACCCTTGCCACCGCGTTCGGGCCGCACCCCGGTGAACGGCAGAACAGACTTGCGCAAGCCGGGATGCTATTCCACCGCCCGGCCCCGAACTGATGGTTTCAACGAACCGGTTACCGATTGGTTGCACGACAGAGAAGTAGGGAAAACAGAAGATTCGACGACATTCGCTCTGAACGTGGGTCGAATCCACGGCAGTGGCGCGGCTTCGGGGGAACCACATGCGCGCTTGGGTGATCACTGTCTCCGCCGGGGCGGGAACCGGAACGACCGCGTTCGTCGCGGTGGCCGTGAAGGCCGCCGACTCCGGGAGCGCTCTGCTGTGGGGGCTGTCCGTGGCCGCGGGGTTGGTGGCGGGCCTGGCCGGCGGCATCGCCGCGCAGGTCGCCCGCAGGTCCGGCCCGGACCTCCTGCCGGACGTGCCGGCGGGCGCGCTCCAGGGGCCGCCGCACAACCTGCCCGTCCTCAGCATGTACTTCACCGGCCGCGCCGCCGAGACCGAACGCATCGTGGGCGTGCTGCGGGGCCCGGTCCGCGGACGGCGGCGGGACGAGCGGCCCGTTCCCCGGGTCTGCGTCCTGTACGGGGCGACCGGCGCCGGCAAGTCCCAGCTCGCCGTGGCCTACGCCCGCGACCAGCTGGACCGGCACTCCCTGACCTGGTGGCTCAACGCGTCCGGACCCGACGCCCTGCGCACGGAGCTGCTGGAGTTCGCCCAGTACGTGGGCATCCACGACCAGGAGAGCAAGAACGTCGTCCTCATGAACCTGTGGCGCTGGCTGCGCGAACAGCGCGGCTGGCTGCTCGTCTACGACGGCTGGCCCGCCTACGAGGACGCGCTGCGCAGCCTGTTGCCGTCGGAGGGCGACGGCGAGGTGCTGATCACCACCCAGCAGAACCAGGGGTGGGACGGCCTGCGCGCGAGCCCCATCGAGCTCCGGGTCTTCCCGGAGGACGAGGGCATCGAGTTCCTGCGGAAGCGTTTCGGGATCGAACCGAAAGAGGCTTCGGAGCAGGACCTGGAGGCCTTCACCCGGCTCGGCCGCCAGCTCGGCTGGCTGCCGCTGGCCCTCGAACAGGCGGCGGCCTACATCGTCCAGGCGGAGACGACCGTGGTCGAGTACCTGCGCGACCTGCCCGGCGGCGCCTCGGTCGAGGACACCTTCCGGCGCGCCATCTCCCGCATCTCGGAGACCTCGCCCGCCGCGGTGGACCTGCTGCGGCTGTGCACGTTCCTCGCTTCGGAGGACGTACAGAAGACCACGCTGATGCAGTACCGGTCGGTCCTCCCGGTCCGGCTGCGGACGGTGATGGCCGACCCGGTCACCTTCAACCGCGCGGTTCTGCTGCTGGTGGACCACTCCCTGCTGACCCGCAGCGGGGACTGGCGCGACGGATCCGCCGCCTACGGCATGCACCCACGCGTCCAGACCCTGATCCACGACGGGCTGAGTCTGGCCGAGCGCCTGGAGTGGTCCCAGGCCGCGGTGCGGCTCGTGGAGGCATGCTTCCCCACCACTCCGGACCTGCTGGCGTCCAGGCCGGTGTGCGAACGGCTGATGCCGCACGTCGAGGCCGTCATCGACAAGCTCGCCTGGGGCGACGACGCCGGCGGCGGGCTGGGCGCGTCCCAGGACCCCGAGGCGCTGGCCCGGCTGCTGCACCGCGTCGGCGCCTATCAGGAGCACCGCTGCGACTGGGTGCGTTCGCTGGACTTCTTCGAGCGGGAGGCCGAGCTGCGCGAGATCGGCAACGGTGACGTCCTCGGCCGCGCGACGGCCCGGTACGCCGTGGCCCGCCAGCACTATCTCCTGGCCGGGCTGGACGACGCCGAACGGGAGTGCCGCCGTGCCCTCGAGCTGTGCGACGACCGCGAGGAGGAGACGTTCCTGCGGTTACGGGCCCACTGCCAGCGACAGCTGGGAGGCATCATGCGCGAGCACAACCGCTTCCCCGAGGCGCTGCGCGCGGCCCGGACCGCGGTCGGGATCTACGAGGGTCAGGCATGGCGGGAGGAGAGCCTCGACTGGGCCGTCGCCGAGCAGGAGACCGGGCTGATCCACCGGAACGCGGGGCGCCTCACCGAGGCCACCCGGCACTACCGGCGGGCGGAGGAGTGCATACCCACCCGGGGCAACCAGGAGCCCCCCGACTACACCGTGTTCCGGGCCATGCTCCAGCGCGACCTGGGCATCGTCGCCCAGGACAGAGGGCAGCTGGAACACGCGGAGGCCATGCTCACCGAGGCCCTGACGGTGTTCGGCGCCCATCGGGGACCGGAGGACTTCGAGACGGCCCAGATCGCCAAGTTCCTGTCGGACGTGCTGCGCCGGCGCAGCGAGAGCCACCGGGAGCAGGCGCGCCGGAGCCTGCGCCTGCTGCACCGCCGCGATCTGAGCCGCAGGGCCCGCGCCGAACTGGACCGGGCCGAGCGGCTCCTCGGACCGGTGGTGGAGCTGCACCGCAAGCGCAGCGAGGCGGAGGAGCACAAATACGCGGCCTGCCTCAACAAGCTCGGCTCCTTACGGCTCGCGCAGGGGCGGCCTGCCGAAGCGCGGCGGACACTGGAGCGGGCCGAGGCGATCTACCTGCGGCTCTACGGCGAGCGGCACTACTACCGCGCCAAGTCCCTGACCCGGCTCGGTCCCGTGCTGCGCGCACAGGGCGACGGCGTCGGCGCCGAGCGCGTGCTCCGGGAGGCGGACGGGATCTTCCGGGCGGCCCTCGGTGACGACCACCCCGCGCTGATGGCCGTGTGCGAGCACCTGTCCGACTGCGCCTCGGACCGCGGTGACCACGAGGAGGCCGGCCGGCTCAGGCGCGAGGCGGACCGCATCCGCCGGCTGTTGTGAGACACGGCGACCCCGACCCTCGTGAACGGATGCACAAGCGGCCCCCTACCATGGTGCCCGTGCTCAAGCTGACCCCCACCGACCTCGTAGCGGCGGTGCGCAACCCGCTCGCCTTCATCGCCGACCGCTGGACGCCGGAGCCCCGGACCGTCCGGCGGGCGGCATTCGCAGCGCTCGTCATGTCGGTGGTCATCGTGGTCACCGGCGGCGCGGTGCGGCTCACCGGTTCCGGGCTCGGCTGCCCGACCTGGCCCGAGTGCACCGCCGGCTCGCTGACCCCGACCGACGCGCTGAGCTACCACAGCGCCATCGAGTTCACGAACCGCATGCTGACCTACGTGCTGTGCGCGGCGGTGGGCTGGGCGATCATCGCGGCCCGGTCCCAGAAGCCCTTCCGGCGCAGCCTGACCCGGCTGGGCTGGGCGCAGTTCTGGCTCGTGATGAGCAACGCGATCCTCGGCGGCATCGTGGTGCTCGTCGGCCTCAACCCGTACACCGTCGCCGCGCACTTCCTGCTGGCGACGGCGCTCATCACGGTCGCCGCCCTGATGTGGCAGCGCACCCGCGAGGGCGACGGCGAACCGCGGCCGGTGGTCGGCAGGGCGGTGCAGCAGCTGGTGTGGGCGCTGGTCGCCGTGACGCTGCTGCTCATCACCGCGGGCACGGTGGTCACCGGCGCGGGACCGCACCCGGGCGACTCCGGCGACGTCGAGCGCATCGACGTCAGCTGGTCCGGCGTCGCCGAACTGCACGCGGTCTTCGCCTGGATCGTGGTGTCGCTGACCTTCGCGCTGTGGTTCTTCCTCAAGGGTGTCGGCGCACCCCAGGGACCGCGGGACCGCGTCCGTGACCTGTTCCTGATCCTGCTCGGTCAGGGCGTGATCGGATACGTCCAGTACTTCACCCATCTGCCCACGGTCCTGGTCGGCCTGCACATGTTCGGCTCCTGCCTGGTGTGGATCGGCGTGCTGCGGGTCCTGCTCTCGCTGCGGGAACGCGCCGAGATCACGGCCGACGTCCCCGTTCAGGCGTACGACGCCGTGAGCGCGTCGATCGCCGGCCCCAGGTAGTCCCGGGTCAGCCGGGCCCGGCGCGCGGTCCACTCCCCGGTGCGCGGGGCGGGGTCGCCGTAACGGCGGATCCGGATGTCCTCGACGACCTCGACGGGCGCGCCGAGCGCGGGCAGCAGGTCCAGGGCCTCGCGTTTCGAGATCAGGCGGCCCTCGCGGGCGGTGACGGTGGCGCGGGCGAAGGTGATCAGGCCCAGGTCCACCCAGACGTCCCGGGTCCACGGCGGGGCCTTGTCGACGACGGGCCGCCAGTAGTCCCGCTGGTCGCGGACGACGAAGTCACCGAGTTCGCGGTCGGTCACCGGTGGCAGCAGACCGGCCGGCGCCCTGCCGTGCAGCACCCGCCCGAAGGCGTGCAGCTCGCGCCGGGTCACGGGGCTGACCGGCCGTTTGAACAGCTGTCCGTGCGCCCAGGTCAGATGGGAGCGGGCCGGGTCGGCCGCCGTCGCCGGGGTCAGGTAGGTGCAGTGCAGGACGGGGGCGAGCGGCAGCGTGCGCAGCCGGGCGTGCGCCACCGCCACCTTCCATGCGACCGCCGGGCGCACCGGGGCCGGCAGCACCGCGATCAGGTCCAGGTCGCTGCGGCCCTCCTGGTAGTCGTCGCCCGCGGCGAGCGAGCCGTGCGCCCACACGGCCACGGGGTCCAGCACCGACAGTTCGCGGAGGAAGCGGGCCAGTAACGTCTCGGTGTCCATGCGCCCAGTCTGGACAGCTCACTCCAGCCCGTACACCCGTTGCGCGTTTCCCGCCGCGATCAGCCCGGCCACGCGCCGGGCGTCGCCGAGCGACCAGGCGCCCTCGGCGACCCAGCCGCCCAGGACCTGGGCGAGGGACTCGCGGAAGAGGTGGGCGCCGACCACGTGCAGCTCGGGCAGGCCGTGCGCACCGCTGGAGAAGAGGATCTTGCCGAAGGGGGCCAGTTCCAGAATCTCGGCGAGGATCGTCGCGGCGCGGGCGCCGGTGCGCACCAGGGCCGCGCCCGAGTCGGCGTACACGTGCGGGAAGACGCCGGCGAGGTGGGCGGCGTGGCGGTGGTAGGGGTAGCCGTGCAGCAGGACCAGGTCGGTGCCGAGGCCGGCGGTGGCCCGGACGAAGTCGGTGAGCAGGACCGGGTCGGTGCGGTCGATCCGCGCGCCGGGCTCACCGAGGCCGGCGTGCAGCTGGAGCGGGAGGCCGGAGGCCACGGCGATCCAGAGCAGGTGGCGCAGCAGGACCGGGTCGGCCAGCTCGCCGCCGACCCGGCGGCGCGCCAGCCAGCGGCCGGCCGCACCTCTGACCTCACCGGGGCCGGGGGGTTCGGGGGCCAGGGCCAGGCCGTGCCGGAGACCGGCGACGGAGGTGAAGGCGACCGCGCCGGCCGCCGCGCCGTGCACGGACTCGGCGAGGTTGGCGAGGAACGACTCGACGGTGCCGGAGGTGTCGGCGACCTGCTCGGCCAGGAGCTCCAGGCGGACGATCTCGCGGGCCGCGGCGTCGCCGGTCGAGGCCATCTCGGCGGGGCCGGTGAGGTCGCCGGGCAGGCCGGTGTCGACGAGGTAGGTGGTGATGCCGGTGCCGCGCAGGAGACGGCGGCCGGCCTCCAGGACGCCGAGTTCCCGGCGCCTGGCCAGGTAGTGGGCCGGCGCGCAGTGGGGTTCCAGGCCGAGGAGCGGGGGGCACCAGCGCCGTACCGCGAAGCCGGTCTGGGTGTCGAAGAGGGTGGTGCCGGCGGCCGGCGGCCCTTCGGTGCGGGCGAGCTGGGCCTCGAAGGTGCCGAGGCCGAGCTCCGTACGCAGCACTCCGTGGCAGTACTGGTCCACCAGGTTCGGCGTCTCGATCATCCGGGCTCCCGTGTGGACGGCTGTATGTCCGTCTTAACGGGTGAACGGGGACTGAGGTCGCGGTGTGCGGTCGTTCTTCGGCCGCGGGCCGGTGGGGGCTTGTCGCGCAGCTCCTCCCCCCAGCCTTCGGCCGGGGGGACCTCCGGCGCCCCTCAGGGGCGCGTCGTTCAGCCGCCCACCTGGATACCGGCCATCCGCTTCCACTCGTACGGGCCCGTCGTCGCCTTGGCCGCGAACTCGCCGTCGAAGGACTCGTGGACCGTGATGCCGGACTTGGCGACCGCCTGCTCGGCGATCTCGTACGTCGGGGCCACCAGGTCGCCCCAGCCGCCGTCCTCGCCGACCAGGACGATGCGGGCGCCGCGTTCGCCGATGTAGGCGACCTGGCCCTCGGCGCCGCCGTGGGCCTTGGCGAAGGTGTCGATCTGCTTGGCGAGGCGCACGACCTTGCGCTCGGCCTTCTGGTCAACCTGCTGCGTGTCTGCCTGCGTGTCTGCCATGGACAGGATGCTACTCACGAGTAGATCCACTGGCGAGGGCAGGGCGATGTGACCTGTGTCAGCGCAGGAAGGGGTCCACGGCGACGGCCACGAACAGCAGCGAGACGTAGGTGATGGACCAGTGGAACAGGCGCATCTCCTTGAGCTTGGCGCCCGTCACCTCCGCCTTCGCGCGGTTCTGCAGTCCGTGCGCCTCCCACAGCCACCAGCCGCCCGCCACCAGGGCGACCAGCGTGTAGAACCAGCCGGTGTAGCCGAGGGGGGTGAGCAGCAGCGAGACGCCGACCATCACCCAGCTGTAGACGACGATCTGCTTGGCGACCACCTTGTTGGAGGCCACGACCGGCAGCATCGGCACGCCCACGCGCGCGTAGTCGTCCTTCACCTTCATGGACAGCGGCCAGTAGTGCGGTGGCGTCCAGAAGAACATGACGAGGAAGAGGATGACGGGCGCCCACGACATGGAGTCGGTGACGGCCGACCAGCCGATCAGCACCGGCAGACAGCCGGCGATACCGCCCCAGACGATGTTCTGGGAGGTACGGCGCTTGAGGATCATCGTATAGACGACGACGTAGAAGAGCAGCGCTCCGAGTGACAGCCAGGCGCTCAGCCAGTTGACGGTGAAACCGAACAGCAGCGTGGAGACGACCGCCAGGGTGATGCCGAAGGCGAGGCACTCGCGCGGGCTGACCATGCCGGTCACCAGCGGGCGCTGCGAGGTGCGGTCCATCAGCGCGTCGATGTCCCGGTCGATGTACATGTTCAGCGCGTTCGCGCCGCCCGCCGAGAGGTAGCCGCCGACGCAGGTGAGCAGCACCAGCGTCAGATCGGGCACACCCTGCTGCGCCAGGAACATCACCGGAACGGTGGTGATGAGCAGCAGCTCGATGATCCGCGGCTTGGTCAGCGCCACGAAAGCCTTGACACGGGCCCCGATCGGCGGCCGGTGACTCGGGCTCTCGCTCGCACCGAGCACCCCGGCTGGACGGGATTCGACGGCCGTCACGCACACCCCTGACAGAGACTCCCAGCGAGCCCCGCCGTGTGAACTCACGGTGAAGGCTCGCGCGTACCACGCCACTTTAGACGTTGCCCATACCTCGACCTTCGCGGGGGTGGGGTCGTGTTGGCGGGCGTCTCGGGAGAGGGGTGGGGCGGCTCGATTGAGCAGTCAGATGAGCGGCTGCGTATTCACCTGCATTCGTGTGCCGACATGCCTTCTCGGCCAGTCGGGAGGCGGATCCCCGAGAGTCCCGGCAGTCTGGAAACACTCGAAAAAATGCACGTCCTTACGGGGGTAGGCTCGACAACGGCCGGTGGGCACCCAGTGCACCGGCAGCCGGTGCGGGCGTGTGCCCGGGGACCGGTAACCGAACATGTGGAGAGGAGCCCTGACCCAGGGTGAGCACCAAGCCGACCACCACAGACCTCGACTGGACCGAGTTGGACCAGCGGGCCGTAGACACCGCCCGCGTCCTGGCCGCCGATGCCGTACAGAAGGTCGGCAACGGCCATCCGGGTACGGCGATGAGCCTGGCGCCGGCCGCGTACACCCTCTTCCAGAAGGTGATGCGGCACGACCCGTCCGACCCCGACTGGGTGGGCCGCGACCGCTTCGTGCTGTCCGCCGGTCACTCGTCGCTGACCCTCTACACGCAGCTCTACCTGGCCGGCTTCGGTCTGGAGCTGGAAGACCTCGAAGCCTTCCGCACCTGGGGCTCGAAGACCCCGGGCCACCCGGAGTACGGCCACACCAAGGGTGTGGAGACCACCACGGGTCCGCTGGGCCAGGGTGTCGCGAACGCGGTGGGCATGGCCATGGCCGCCCGTTACGAGCGCGGTCTGTTCGACCCGGACGCGCCGCAGGGCGAGTCGCCGTTCGACCACTTCGTCTACTGCATCGCCGGTGACGGCTGCCTCCAGGAGGGCATCTCCGCCGAGGCGTCATCGATGGCGGGCCACCAGAAGCTCGGCAACCTGGTCCTGCTGTGGGACGACAACCACATCTCGATCGAGGGCGACACCGAGACGGCGGTCTCCGAGGACACCGTCAAGCGGTTCGAGGCCTACGGCTGGCACGTGCAGCGGATCGCCCCGAAGCCGGACGGCGACCTGGACCCGCACGCCATCTACAACGCGATCGAGGCCGCGAAGAAGGTGACGGACAAGCCGTCCTTCATCGCGATGCGCTCGATCATCGCCTGGCCCGCCCCGAACGCGCAGAACACCGAGGCCGCGCACGGCTCGGCGCTGGGCGCGGACGAGGTCGCGGCCACCAAGCGCGTCCTCGGCTTCGACCCGGAGAAGAGCTTCGACGTCGCCGAGGAGGTCATCGCCCACACCCGGCAGGCCGGCGAGCGCGGCGCGGCCGCCAAGGCGCAGTGGGAGAAGTCGTTCCAGCAGTGGCGGGACAGCAACGCCGAGCGGGCCGCCGAATTCGACCGCATCGCCGCGGGCGAGCTGCCCAAGGGCTGGGAGGAGAAGATCCCGGTCTTCGAGCCCGGCAAGGGCGTCGCCACCCGCGCGGCCTCCGGCAAGGTGCTCCAGGCGCTCGGCGCGGTGATCCCGGAGCTGTGGGGCGGTTCCGCCGACCTCGCCGGGTCGAACAACACGACCATCGACAAGAACAGCTCGTTCCTGCCGGCGGACAACCCGCTGCCGGGTGCGAACCCCTACGGCCGCACCATCCACTTCGGTATCCGCGAGCACTCCATGGCCGCGGAGATGAACGGCATCACCCTGCACGGCAACACCCGTGTCTACGGCGGTACGTTCCTCGTCTTCTCCGACTACATGCGCAACTCGGTGCGGCTGTCGGCGCTGATGCACCTGCCGGTGACGTACGTGTGGACCCACGACTCCGTCGGCCTCGGCGAGGACGGTCCCACCCACCAGCCGGTCGAGCACCTCGCCTCGCTGCGCGCCATCCCGGGCCTGAACGTGGTCCGCCCGGCCGACGCCAACGAGACGGCCATCGCCTGGCGCGAGATCCTCCGGCGTTACACGAAGGTCTTCGGCAAGGGTGCCCCGCACGGCCTGGCGCTGACCCGTCAGGGCGTGCCGGTGTACGAGTCCAACGAGGACACGGTCAAGGGCGGTTACGTCCTCTTCGAGGCGTCGAACGGCGCCCCCGAGGTCATCCTGATCGCGACCGGCTCCGAGGTGCACGTCGCCGTCGAGGCGCGCGAGCAGCTGGAGGCCGACGGTGTGCCCACGCGCGTCGTCTCCATGCCGTGCGTGGAGTGGTTCGAGGAGCAGGACCAGGGGTACCGGGACAGCGTCCTGCCGCCGTCCGTCAAGGCGCGGGTGTCGGTCGAGGCGGGTATCGGTCTGACCTGGCACAAGTACGTCGGGGACGCCGGCCGCATCGTTTCCCTGGAGCACTTCGGTGCTTCCGCCGACGGCAAGGTGCTCTTCCGCGAGTTCGGCTTCACTGCCGAGAACGTGGCCGCCAAGGCCCGGGAATCCATCGCCGCCGCCCAGCGCTGACGCTCATATACGACACGTAGGAGATGTAATTCCATGACAGACGCACTCAAGCGCCTCTCCGACGAAGGCGTCGCGATCTGGCTGGACGACCTGTCGCGCAAGCGGATCACGTCCGGCAACCTCGCCGAGCTGATCGACCAGCAGCACGTCGTGGGCGTCACCACCAACCCGACGATCTTCCAGAAGGCGATCTCCTCCGGTGACGGCTACGAGCAGCAGGTCTCCGACCTCGCCGCCCGCAAGGTCACTGTCGAAGAGGCCATCCGCATGATCACCACGGCGGACGTCCGCGACGCCGCCGACATCCTGCGCCCGGTGTACGACGCGACCGACGGCCAGGACGGCCGCGTGTCGATCGAGGTCGACCCGCGCCTCGCGCACAACACCAAGGCGACGGTCGCCGAGGCCAAGCAGCTGGCCTGGCTGGTGGACCGCCCCAACACGCTCATCAAGATCCCGGCCACCGAGGCGGGTCTGCCGGCGATCGCCGAGGTCATCGGCCTCGGCATCAGCGTCAACGTCACGCTGATCTTCTCGCTGGAGCGTTACCGCAAGGTCATGGACGCCTACCTGACCGGCCTGGAGAAGGCCAAGGAGCGCGGCCTGGACCTCTCGCTCATCCGTTCGGTGGCGTCGTTCTTCGTGTCCCGCGTGGACACCGAGATCGACAAGCGCCTGAACGACCTGGGCACCGACGAGGCCAAGGCGCTGCGCGGCAGGTCCGCCGTCGCCAACGCCCGGCTCGCCTACCAGGCGTACGAGGAGGTCTTCTCCTCGGACCGCTGGCAGGCGCTGGAGAACGCGGGCGCCCGCAAGCAGCGTCCGCTGTGGGCCTCCACCGGCGTGAAGGACCCGGCGTACAAGGACACCCTGTACGTCGTCGACCTGGTGGCGCCGAACACGGTGAACACCATGCCGGAGGCCACCCTCCTCGCGGTCGAGGACCACGGCGAGATCACCGGCGACGCGATCGCCGGCACGTACGAGCAGGCCCGCGCCGACCTCGACGCCGTCGAAGCGCTCGGGATCTCGTACGACGACGTGGTCCAGGTTCTGGAGGACGAGGGCGTCGAGAAGTTCGCGGCGTCCTGGAACGACCTGCTCAAGTCGACCCAGGCGGAGCTGGAGCGCCTGGCCCCCTCGGAGGGCTGACACCTTGTCAAGCAGCAACCCGCTGCGTGACCCCGCCGACCGACGGCTCCCGCGCATCGCGGGGCCGTCGGGTCTGGTCATCTTCGGCGTCACCGGCGACCTCTCACGCAAGAAGCTGATGCCCGCGGTCTACGACCTCGCCAACCGGGGTCTGCTGCCGCCGGGCTTCTCCCTGGTCGGCTTCGCCCGCCGCGAGTGGGCCCACGAGGACTTCGCCGCCGAGGTCCACGACGCCGTCAAGGAACACGCCCGCACCCCGTTCCGTGAAGAGGTCTGGCAGCAGCTCATCCAGGGGATGCGCTTCGTCCAGGGCACCTTCGACGACGACGAGGCCTTCGAGCGCCTGCGCTCCACCATCGAGGAGCTGGACAAGGCGCAGGGCACGGGCGGCAACTTCGCCTTCTACCTCTCCGTCCCGCCGCGCTCCTTCCCGGTGGTCATCCAGCAGCTGAAGAAGCACGGCCTGGCCGACCAGTCCGGCGGCTCCTGGCGGCGCGCGGTCATCGAGAAGCCCTTCGGCCACGACCTGAAGTCGGCCGAGGAGCTCAACAAGGTCGTGCACGAGGTGTTCGAGCCGGACCAGGTGTTCCGGATCGACCACTACCTCGGCAAGGAGACCGTCCAGAACATCCTGGCGCTGCGCTTCGCCAACACCATGTACGAGCCGATCTGGAACCGGTCCTTCGTGGATCACGTGCAGATCACCATGGCCGAGGACATCGGCATCGGCGGCCGCGCGGGGTACTACGACGGCATCGGCTCGGCCCGTGACGTCATCCAGAACCACCTCCTCCAGCTGATGGCCCTGACCGCCATGGAGGAGCCGGCCTCCTTCGACGCGGACGCGCTCGCCGCGGAGAAGGAGAAGGTGCTCGGCGCCGTACGGCTGCCCAAGGACCTCGGCAGGTCCACCGTGCGCGGCCAGTACGCGGCCGGCTGGCAGGGCGGCGAGAAGGTCATCGGCTACCTCGAAGAGGACGGCATCGACACGAAGTCGAAGACCGACACCTACGCCGCGGTGAAGCTGGAGATCGACAACCGCCGCTGGGCGGGCGTCCCCTTCTACCTGCGCACCGGCAAGCGCCTCGGCCGCCGGGTCACCGAGATCGCGGTGGTCTTCCAGCGGGCCCCGCACTCCCCCTTCGACCACACGGCGACCGAGGAACTGGGCCAGAACGCGATCGTCATCCGCGTCCAGCCCGACGAGGGCATCACGGTCCGCTTCGGCTCCAAGGTGCCTGGCACCTCGATGGAGATCCGGGACGTCTCGATGGACTTCGCCTACGGCGAGTCGTTCACCGAGTCCTCGCCCGAGGCGTACGAGCGGCTGATCCTGGACGTGCTGCTGGGCGACTCCAACCTCTTCCCGCGCACGGAGGAGGTCGAGCTGTCCTGGAAGATCCTCGACCCGATCGAGGACCACTGGGACAAGCACGGCAGGCCCGCCCAGTACAAGTCCGGCACCTGGGGCCCCGCCGAGGCCGACGAGATGCTGGCACGAGACGGACGGAGCTGGCGCCGCCCATGAAGATAGACCTCACGGACACCACGGCCGGCAAGGTCAACAAGGCGCTGGTGCAGGGCCGCCGGGCCATCGGCACGCCCGCCGTGGGCATGGTGCTGACCCTCGTCATCGTCACCGACGAGGAGAACGCCTACGACGCCCTGAAGGCAGCCGGCGACGCCTCGCACGAGCACCCCTCGCGCACGCTGGTCGTCATCAAGCGCGTCTCCCGCTCCCCACGCGACCGTACGGCGTCCCGCCTGGACGCCGAGGTCCGGGTGGGCGCGGACGCGGGCTCCGGCGAGACGGTGATCCTGCGGCTGTACGGCGAGGTCGCCGACCACGCCGACTCGGTCGTGCTGCCGCTGCTGCTGCCGGACGCGCCGGTCGTCGTCTGGTGGCCGGTGAACGCCCCGCTCGACCCGGCGAAGGACCCGCTGGGCGCCCTGGCCCAGCGCCGGGTCACCGACACCTACTCCTCCGAGCAGCCGGTACGGGAGCTGTCCGCCCGCGCGGACGCCTACACGCCCGGCGACACGGACCTGTCCTGGACCCGTATCACGCCCTGGCGCTCGATGCTGGCGGCGGCCCTGGACCAGGTGGTCTGCGAGGTGAAGGCGGTCGAGGTGGAGGGCGAGGAGTTCAACCCGAGCTGCGAGCTGCTGGCGATGTGGCTCGCGGACCGTCTGGACGTCCCCGTCAAGCGCTCCCTCTCGGCCGGCCCCGGCCTGACCGCGGTCCGCCTCGCCACCAGCGAGGGCGCGATCGCGCTCGACCGCGCCGACGGCTCCCTCGCGACGCTCTCCATCGACGGTCAGCCGGACCGTGCGGTGGCGCTGAAGCGGCGCGACACGGCGGAGCTGATCGCGGAGGAGCTGCGCCGGCTCGACCCGGACGACACCTACGCGTCGGCGCTGCGGTTCGGTGTGGAGCGCCTGAACGCGCCGGCCACCGCGGCCACCCCGGCCACGGAACCGGTACCGGAGGCCTCGGCTCCGGAGGATTCACCCAAAGGAGAACCGGTCACCCACGCGGCAGCAGCCCCCGGAGCCGCTGCCGAGGTTCCCACGACAGAAGCGGCACCGCAGGAAAGGCCGCCGCTGAAGAAGAGGGCGAAGGCGACATGAGCACTCCCCAGCTGGTCGTGCACCGCGACAAGGAGCTGATGGCGCAGGCCGCCGCGGCCCGTCTCATCACGAAGATCGTGGACGCCCAGGCCTCCCGGGGCGAGGCGTCCGTGGTCCTCACGGGCGGCCGCAACGGCAACGGGCTGCTGGCGGCCCTGGCGGCGGCCCCGGCCCGGGACGCCATCGACTGGGGCCGGCTCGACCTGTGGTGGGGCGACGAGCGCTTCCTGCCCGAGGGCGACCCGGAGCGCAACGTCACCCAGGCCCGGGACGCCCTGCTCGGCCAGGTCCCGGTGGACCCGAAGCGCGTGCATGCCATGCCCGCGTCGGACGGCCCCTGGGGCACGGACGTGGACGCGGCCGCCGAGGCCTACGCGGCCGAGCTGGCCGCCGCGGCCGACCCCGAGAACCACGGTCCGGTGCCGACCTTCGACGTCCTGATGCTGGGCGTCGGCCCGGACACCCACGTGGCCTCGCTCTTCCCGGAGCTGCCCGCGGTCCGCGAGACGGAACGCACGGTGGTCGGCGTCCACGGCGCCCCCAAGCCCCCGCCGACCCGCGTCTCCCTCACCCTTCCCGCCATCCGCTCGGCCCGCGAGGTCTGGCTGCTGGCGGCGGGCGAGGACAAGGCCGAGGCCGTCGCCATCGCCCTCTCCGGTGCGGGCGAGATCCAGGCCCCGGCCGCGGGCGCCCAGGGCCGCCGGCGCACCCTGTGGCTCCTGGACTCGGCAGCGGCCTCCCAGCTGCCGCGGTCGCTGTATCCGCCGGCTTCGGCGTGACGAAGCCGGCCCGGCACTGACGACGGAACCCGTACGGCCACCGCGGCCGTACGGGTTCCGCCATGATTGGGCCTAACGCCCGCGCAGCTCCCGGTACTTGGCGACCAGTGCCGTCGTCGACGCGTCCAGGCCGGGCACGTCCGCGCCCTCCGTCAGCGCGGGCTCGATGCGCTTGGCGAGCACCTTGCCGAGCTCGACGCCCCACTGGTCGAAGGAGTCGATGTTCCAGACCGCGCCCTGCACGAAGACCTTGTGCTCGTACAGAGCCACCAGCTGGCCCAGGACCGACGGGGTGAGTTCCTTCGCGAGGATGGTCGTCGTCGGGTGGTTGCCCTTGAAGGTGCGGTGCGCCACCTGCTCCTCGGCCACGCCCTCCGCGCGGACCTCCTGCGCCGTCTTGCCGAAGGCCAGCGCCTGGGTCTGGGCGAAGAAGTTCGCCATCAGCAGGTCGTGCTGGGCCCTGAGTTCATCGCTCAGCTCGGCGACCGGCTCGGCGAAGCCGATGAAGTCCGCCGGGATCAGCTTGGTGCCCTGGTGGATCAACTGGTAGTACGCGTGCTGGCCGTTGGTGCCCGGCGTGCCCCACACCACCGGGCCGGTCTGCCAGTCGACCTCCCTGCCGTCGCGCGCCACGTACTTGCCGTTGGACTCCATGTCCAGCTGCTGCAGGTAGGCGGTGAACTTGGAGAGGTAGTGCGAGTACGGCAGCACCGCGTGCGACTGGGCGTCGTGGAAGTTGCCGTACCAGATGCCCAGCAGGCCGAGGAGGAGCGGCACGTTGGCCTCGGGCGGGGCGGTGCGGAAGTGCTCGTCGACCAGGTGGAAGCCGTCCAGCATCTCGCGGAAGCGGTCCGGGCCGATGGCGATCATCAGGGAGAGGCCGATCGCCGAGTCGTAGGAGTAGCGGCCGCCGACCCAGTCCCAGAACTCGAACATGTTGGCCGTGTCGATGCCGAAGTCCGCGACCTTCTCGGAGTTCGTGGAAAGGGCCACGAAGTGCTTGGCGACCGCTTCCTGGCCGGCCTTCAGCTCGGTGAGCAGCCAGTTGCGGGCGGAGGTGGCGTTGGTGATCGTCTCGATGGTGGTGAACGTCTTGGAGGCGATGATGAAGAGCGTCTCCGCCGGGTCCAGGTCGCGGGTGGCCTCGTGCAGGTCGGCGCCGTCGACGTTGGAGACGAAGCGGACCGTGAGGTCGCGGTCGGTGAAGCTGCGCAGCACCTCGTAGGCCATCGCGGGGCCGAGGTCGGAACCGCCGATGCCGATGTTGACGACGTTCCTGATGCGCTTGCCGGTGTGGCCGGTCCACGCGCCGGAGCGGACGCGGTCGGCGAAGTCGGCCATCTTGTCCAGGACCGCGTGCACCTGCGGCACCACGTTCTCGCCGTCGACCTCGATCACCGCGTCGCGCGGGGCGCGCAGGGCGGTGTGCAGGACCGCGCGGTTCTCGGTGACGTTGATCTTCTCGCCGCGGAACATGGCGTCCCGCAGGCCGAAGACGTCGGTCGCGGCGGCCAGCTCGCGCAGCAGCCGCAGCGTCTCGTCGTCGACCAGGTGCTTCGAGTAGTCGATGTGGAGGTCGCCGACCTGGAGGGTGTAGCCCGTGCCGCGTCCGGGGTCGGCGGCGAACAGGTCCCGCAGATGGGTCTCGGCGAGCTCCTCCCGGTGCTCGGCGAGCGCGGTCCACTCGGGCGTCTGGTTGAGCCTGGTACGGCCGTCTGCGTTCATTCCGACTTCAGCCTTCTTCCTTGCACCTGTCCTGTTGCGCGCCTGTGCCGCTGCCGTTCCAACCTAGTTGATCAGCCGCGGGCACGGCCTGCCGTCGCGCCGACCCACGGCGCAACAACAGGTACGTCCTGCTTGCGCACCGGTATCAACGAGGTGACGGCCGGGCCGAGGAGGACGGCGGCCGGCAGCGGGCCCGGTCAGCCCGCAGGCTCCCACGACGGCTCCGCCGAGCGGCACGCCGGAGGTGGAAAAGGCACGGAGTGCGGCGGCGATCCGGCCGGTCACAGGCCCGGGCGCACGTTGCTGCATCAGCGTGACCTGGTTGACGTTCCCCGCCAAGTCCATCCCGCCGAACACCAGCATCCGGGCGACGAGCGCACCGAGGAGCCGGACGGTACCCAGCAGCGACAGGGCCGGGGCGGCGCCGCCGAGCAGGCCGAACAGCAGTCGCGGCACATGGGCGCAGGCGGTCACCGCGGCGTCGGCGGGCGGGCGGCGATCGGTCGCGCGGCCGGCGGGGGCAGCGCGGAGGCCGTGACGCGTCACCGAACCGGGAGACCGCGGCGGCCGTCCACAGCCGTCCAATGCCGCCCGGATCCCCCGCGCCACGCCGGTGCCCCTCGCCCACCGTCACCGCCGCCCCTCACGATTCGCCGATACACGAACCGTGGAGGGCGCCACTGACCACGGGCCGGGCCCCGGCCGCGGAGACAACTCCGGCCAGGCGCCCTCGGGCCCCCGGCCGGTCTCAACTCCTAGATCTCGCCCCGCAGTTTGGCGAGCGCCTCGGCGAGGATCGCCTCGCCGTCCGCGTCGCTGCGCCGCTCCCGTACGTACGCGAGGTGCGTCTTGTACGGCTCGGTGCGCGGCGGGTCCGGCGGGTTGTCCCGGTCCTGACCGGCCGGGAAGCCGCAGCGCGGGCAGTCCCAGGTCTCGGGCACCTGCGCGTCGCTGGCGAAGCTGGGCTGCGTCTCGTGCCCGTTCGAGCACCAGAAGGAGATGCGCAGACGCGGCGCGGACTCGCCGCGCTCGGCCTCGCCCATCGGCCCCGCCCCGACCCGGCTACCTCGGATCGCGTTGCCACTTGCCACGGTCGTAACTCCCTGCGTGATGGTGCCGCGAAGCGAGTCGGCGTGTCGCTTCGTTGCGAGCGCCTCAGTCTACGTAAGGCCCAACGCGCGTCCAGTGGTGGGAGTTACCGCCCCAGCACCTAGACGCAAGCCCCATGATAGGCCGCGCTCAGGGGCGCGTACCGAACATGGGGCCTTACGTGCAGATTGTGCGTGTGTGCGAGTCGCGGATCAGCTGTTCGTCTTCATCAGGATGCCGAGGACGATGATGCACGCGAGCCACAGCAGACCGATCACCAGGGTGATCCGGTCCAGGTTCCGCTCGGCGACCGAGGAACCGCCGACGGAGGACTGCATACCGCCACCGAACATGTCGGAGAGGCCGCCGCCCTTGCCCTTGTGCATCAGCACCAGCAGCATCAGCAGCAGGCTGAAGACGATCAGGGCGATCGAGAACCCCAAAACCACGGCTGGACCAACTCTCTCGGATGCGGATGAACGACTCTGGTGAACCACGGGGACAAGGCAGCTGACCGCCTTGTCCCCGCAAGGGTACGACGGATCGCCCCAGGGGCCTACTCGCTCACCCCGATCACTGATCGCGGAAGCGCACGATCTTGACGAATTCGTCCGCGTCCAGCGAGGCACCGCCCACCAGGGCACCGTCGATGTCGGCCTGCGCCATGATCTCGGCCACGTTGCCGGCCTTGACGGAGCCGCCGTACTGGATGCGGACCTGGTCGGCCAGCTCCTGGCTGTACAGCTCGGCGAGCTTGGCACGGATCGCGGCGCAGACCTCCTGGGCGTCCGCGGCGCCGCAGACCTTGCCGGTGCCGATGGCCCACACGGGCTCGTAGGCGATCACGACGGTCTCGGCCTGCTCGGCCGGGACGTCCTTGAGACCGCCCTCGACCTGGGCGAGGGTGTGGGAGACGTGGTTGCCCGCCTCGCGGACCTCCAGCTCCTCGCCGACGCACAGGATCGGGGTCAGACCGTGCTTGTAGGCGGCCTTGACCTTGGCGTTCACGACGTCGTCGGTCTCGGCGTGGTACTGGCGGCGCTCGGAGTGGCCGATGACCACGTACGTGCACTTCAGCTTGGCCAGCATGGGGCCGGAGATCTCGCCGGTGTAGGCGCCGGAGTCGTGCGCCGAGAGGTCCTGGGCGCCGTACTTGATCTTGAGCTTGTCGCCGTCGACCAGGGTCTGCACGGAACGCAGGTCGGTGAAGGGCGGCAGGACGGCGACCTCGACGGCCTCGTAGTCCTTGTCGGCCAGGGCGAAGGCGAGCTTCTGGACGTGCGCGATGGCCTCGAGGTGGTTGAGGTTCATCTTCCAGTTGCCCGCCATGATCGGCGTGCGCGTGCTCATGTAGGTCAGTCCTCCAGTGCGGCGAGTCCGGGGAGCGACTTGCCCTCGAGGTATTCGAGGGAGGCGCCGCCACCGGTCGAGATGTGTCCGAACGCGTTCTCGTCGAAGCCGAGGATGCGCACGGCGGCTGCGGAGTCCCCGCCGCCGACGACGGTGAAGCCCTTGGACTCGACGAGGGCCTGGGCGACGGCCCGGGTGCCCGCGGCGTAGTCGGGGTGCTCGAAGACGCCCATGGGGCCGTTCCAGAAGACGGTGGCGGCGTCGGCGAGCTTCGAGGCGTACAGCTTGCTGGTCTCCGGGCCGATGTCCAGGCCCATCTGGCCGGCCGGCATGGCGTCCGCGGGGACCGTGTCGGGGTGGGTCGGGGCCTTGGCCGACAGGTCCGGGAAGGAGGCGGAGACCAGGGTGTCGACCGGCAGGACGATCTCGACGCCGGTCTTCTCGGCGCGCTCCAGGTACTCGGTGACGGTCGCCAGCTGGTCCTCCTGGAGGAGGGAGCTGCCGACCTCGTAGCCCTTGGCCTTCAGGAAGGTATAGACCATGCCGCCGCCGACGAGGATGCGGTCGGCCTTGCCGAGCAGCTGGTCGATGACGGCGAGCTTGTCGGAGACCTTGGCGCCGCCGAGGACGACGACGTAGGGCCGCTGGACGTCCTCGGTGAGCTTCTTCAGGACGCCGACCTCGGTGGCGATCAGGTAGCCGGCGTAGTGCGGCAGCCGGGCCGGGAGGTCGTAGACGGAGGCGTGCTTGCGGTGCACGGCGCCGAAGCCGTCGCCGACGTAGATGTCCGCGAGGGCGGCGAGCTGGTCGGCGAACTCGCCGCGCTCGGTGTCGTCCTTGGACGTCTCGCCCGCGTTGAAGCGCAGGTTCTCGATGACCGCGACCTGGCCGGGCTCAAGGCCCCGCACCGCGTCGTGGGCGGCGGGGCCTACGGTGTCCTGGGCGAACGCGACCGGGGCGCCGAGCAGTTCGGCGAGCCGCTCGGCGGCCTGGAGGAGGGAGAACTTCGGGTCCGGGGCACCCTTGGGGCGGCCCAGGTGGGAGGCGACGACCACCTTGGCGCCCGCGTCGGCGAGGGCCTTGACGGTGGGCAGGACGGCACGGATGCGGCCGTCGTCGGTGATCAGACCGTCGGCCATCGGCACGTTGAGGTCGGCACGGACGAAGACCCGCTTGCCGTCGACCCCTTCGGCGAGGAGTTCGTCGATCGTCTTCATGGTTGGGGACTCCTACAGGAGGGCTCTTGATCGTACGAGGACTGATCGAACCGTATGTGGTCGGGTCGATCCTTACGCGCGTCAGGGCCCGGGCGGCGCGACCGTGCGCTGCCCGAGCCCTGCTACCGCATCGTGGTGCCTGATCGGCCGATCAGAGCTGTTCGCCGACGAAGACCGTGAGGTCGACGAGGCGGTTGGAGTAGCCCCACTCGTTGTCGTACCAGCCGAGGATCTTCACCGTGTTGCCCTCCTGGACCATGGTCAGGGAGGAATCGAAGGTGCAGGAGGCCGGGTCGCCGACGATGTCCGAGGAGACGATCTCGTCCTCGGTGTACGCCAGGTAGCCCTTCAGGTCGCCGTCCTCGGCGGCCTTCTTGAACGCGGCGTTGACCTCGTCCTTGGTGACCTCGCGCTGCAGCGTCACGACCAGGTCGGTGGCGGAGCCGGTCGGGACCGGGACGCGCATGGCGATGCCGTCCAGCTTGCCCTTGAGCTGCGGGAGGACCAGCGCGGTGGCCTTGGCGGCACCGGTGGTGGTCGGGATGATGTTCTCCGCGGCGGCACGCGCGCGACGCAGGTCCTTGTGCGGGAAGTCCAGGATGCGCTGGTCGTTGGTGTACGCGTGCACCGTCGTCATCAGGCCCTTGACGATGCCGAAGTTCTCGTCGAGGACCTTCGCCATCGGCGCCACGCAGTTGGTGGTGCAGGAGGCGTTGGAGATGACGTGGTGGTTGGCCGCGTCGTACTTGTCCTGGTTGACACCCATGACGATGGTGATGTCCTCGTTCTTGGCCGGAGCCGAGATGAGGACCTTCTTCGCGCCGCCGGCGATGTGCTTGGCGGCGTCGTCCTTGTTGGTGAAGATGCCGGTCGACTCGATGACGATGTCGACGCCCAGGTCGCCCCACGGGATGTCGGCGGGGTTGCGCTCGGACAGCACCTTGATGGTGTGGCCGTCGACGGTGATCGTGTCGGCGGTGTGCGACACCTCGGCCTTGAGGCGGCCCAGGATCGTGTCGTACTTCAGCAGGTGCGCGGTGGTCGCGGTGTCACCCAGGTCGTTGACAGCCACGATCTCGATGTCAGCGCCCTGCTCCAGCAGCGCGCGGAAGTAGTTGCGACCGATACGACCGAAGCCGTTGATGCCTACGCGGATCGTCACGAACCGATCTCCTCGTTGGTACGCCGGCCATGCGGTGCCGGCGAGCTGTATTTGGGATGTCCCCGACCACCCATGACCCTACCTCCCTGAGGCTTCCGTGGTGACATCCAGATGCCCCATACACGGCGAGGCGGTCCGTACCCGCCAGTAGGGGTACGGACCGTCTCGGATCGGTGGTCGGATCGCACCGTTTTGCCACGGAATGCCGACCCGTATGTACCGCCCTTTCACTCGTTCGTGAGCGGGTCGGCTCACTTGTCGCGTGCCGTCGGCGTCAGTTGTCGAGCGCCGTCAACGCCTTCTTCACCAGAGCGGCACGATCGGCCGCGGAACCGACCTGTTCCAGGCCGAAACCGAGCAGCACGGTGCGGTCGGTGGTGACCGCTCCGTACGTCTGGAACAGCGCCCCGGTGCGCTCCCAGTCCTTGAGGACGGCCGGGCTGCCCGCGGGCGGGCCGGCCACGGTCCAGGGGCCGAGGGAGGACTCGAAGCCCTCGGTCTCGGTGGCCGCTCCGCCGAGCACGAGCGAGGCGTCGTCGAGGAGGACGCCGTGCCCGCCGGTGCTCGGGTCGGTGATGTAGCCGATGGAGATCTCGACGGTCTTCCCGGCGTAGGCGCTCAGGTCGAAGCTCACCGGCTGCCAGCCGTCCGAGCTGCCGGTGAAGCTGTTCCAGGCACCGCTGGTGCCGCTCGCGGTGCACCGGCCGTCCGCGATGGTCAGGTAGTGCTTCAGCCACGGGTGCTCGGCGATCAGGAAGCCCGCCCCGCACTCGCTCGGTACGGCACTGCTGGTGGCGCCGCCCCGGTCCGGCAGGGTCGTCCAGTCGTCGGTCCCGACGACGTGCGCCTCGACGACCGCGTGGTCGTAGCCGGGTTCGGTGTCCCACAGCAGCTTGGCGCCGAGGGCCGGCTGCTGGGACGCGGTGACACCGGTGAGGTCGATGGTGCGGGTGAGGCGCTTGTAGGAGTCGTCGGTGTGGACGGCCGCGGCCATGTACGACCCCGAGTACGGCGCGTACGGGTTGACGGTCCCGGCGAACCGGCCGGCGCCCGCGCTGGCGAACTGCGGGTACGTGCCGGGCGCGAGCTCGTCGGAGGTGACCGCGTAGGTCCCGGCCTTGTCGAGCGGGTTCGCGGAGGTGCCGCTCAGGGGGCCGCTGAAGCCGCCCAGGGCGCCCGAGCCCGTGAAGCCGGTGGCCCCGGGTGTCGAGGTGCGGGAGTAGGCGCCCAGGTAGTACTGGCTGAAGTCGTCCGACGGGGTGCCGTCGGCGAGGTTCACACTGCCGCCGGCCAGCTCGCCGGCCTCGATCAGCTTGCCGCCCTCGTTGAGGTAGGCGCGCAGCTGGAGCTGGGTGTCGTTGCCGGGGCCGGCGGTACCTGAGTAGTGGACGACGGTCCTGAAGTGCTTGAGCACGCCGAGCGCGTCGGGCGCGCCCTGGGTGGCGACGTCCCAGACGACCGCCTTGTGCCCGGCCGCCTTCAGCGCGTCGACGTAGGTCTGTGCCTGGGTGGCCCTGGCGCCCTCCTCGGCGACCACCAGGGTGTCCGCCTTGGGCCGCTCGGCGACGGTGTACGTGAAGTGCGGGCTGGAGACCTTCCTGCCGTTCTTCGTCTCACCGGTGAACCACACCTCGACCCTGTCTCCCGGGTCGCCGTCCTTCACCTTGGCCCGGTACTCGTCGAAGTAGAGGTTGTCCTCGCCGCCGTAGGTCTCGCCGCCCTTCCAGTGCTTGAGCGCCGTGTCCCGGGTGCGGCCGCCGTTGACGCGGTACCTGAGCTCCTTGTCGCGGACCGCCTTGCGGACGACGACCGAGACCTCCTGGTCGGCGCCGCGCGAGTACGACGTGGAGAAGGTCGCCGGGGTGAAGTCGGCGGCGCTCAGGCCCACCGAGGAGACCGGCTGGTCGGGGTGGGCGGCGGTCTCGGCGACGGAGAGCGCGAAGGGGACGTTCTTCTCGAACTCGTCCTGGATCAGCTTCTCGTCGTCCGGGTAGTTGAAGACCGACTGGCAGTCGGAGGCGTTCCAGGCGTCGTTCGGGTCGATGTTCGAGGCGGTCTGGCAGGTCGACATCTCGGGGGTGAACATCGCCATGCCGTTGACGTTCGACGCGTGGCCGTCCGCCTCGCCGTTGGTGGTGTACAGCTCCGAGGAGACCTGCGAGTGGTAGCCGGGGATCGCCGGGTTGTCCGGGGTGCCGGCGAGCGCCTTGTAGAGGACGTCGTCCGGGGTCGGGGTGGCCACCTGCCAGCCGACGCCGTAGAGCAGGAGCTCGGCGGCGGAGTGGTAGTTGATGCCGTACGTGAACCCGATCCGCTTCTCGAAGTCGTCCAGCGCCCTGGTCTCGGGCTCGGACTCCGGGCTCGCGCCGCGGTAGGTCTCGCTGGTGGGGTTGGGGGACGACCCCTCGTCGTCGTAGCCCCACTTGTAGCCGAAGTTGCGGTTGAGGTCGACGCCGTCACCCGCGCCGATGACCCCGTCGCCGTTGACGTCCCGCAGGTTCTTGCGCCACAGGCGGGTGTCGGAGTTCTGGAAGGTGTAGTCGTAGCCGTCGGGGTTGGCGGACAGCACGAACCACAGCTCGGTCGAGTCGACGATCTTCTTGATGCGTTTGTCGGTGCCGTAGTGGTCCAGGTAGTAGTGCATCAGCCGGCGGGTCATCTCCGGCGTGATCCACTCGCGGGCGTGCTGGTTGGACATGTACAGCACGGCGGGCTTGGAGCCGTCCTTCGACTTCTTCGCGCCCTTGGTCAGTTTCAGCGCGAGGATGTCCTGCCCGTCGACCGTCCTGCCGATGGACTCGACCTTGGTGAGACCCGGGTTGGCCTGCGCGGTCGCGAGGATCTCCTGTTCGAGCCCGCCGGTGCCGCCGTACGGGCGGAACACGCCCTGGGAGGCGTCTTCGACCCGCAGCTCGGCCTTGGCCGACACCTTGTGCTCGGTGAGGTCGACGCCCTGCTTCGCCAGCTTCTTCGCCTGCTGGTCGGTGAGGTACAGCTCGACTTCCGACGTACCGGATCCGGTGACCTGGTCGCCGAGTTCGTTGCCGTCCTGCCCGGCTTCGAGCAGCAGGGGAATCTGTTTCCTGGTGACGTCGGCGTGGAAGACCTTGACCTGGTCGGGGTCGGGCTTCGGGGAACTCCCGGTCTGCGCCCGCGCCATGGGTGCGAGTGCGGCCGAGCCGATCAGGAGCGCGCCGACAGCGAGGATCGATCTCGCTCTGTGTCTCATGAACCCCCCTAGCGGTGGTTCGCCACGGCGGCGAACTCCTGCCAGGCTCATGACACTTCATGATCCAGTCAAGGGCGCCTCATGGCCAGTTCACGGTGGCTTAAAAGGGATGTAAACGCCGGTGCCGACGACCGTCACGGCCGCCGGCACCGGTGGGGTGACGGTGCCTCAGCCTGCGAGGTTGTCGGCCAGTTCCTCGGAGAGGTTGGCCTCGGTGCCTGGGATACCCAGATCGGACGCGCGCTTGTCGGCCATCGCGAGCAGGCGGCGGATCCGCCCCGCGACGGCGTCCTTGGTGAGCGGCGGGTCGGCGAGCGCGCCCAGCTCCTCCAGGGAGGCCTGCTTGTGCTCCATGCGCAGCCGGCCGGCCGCCGCGAGGTGCTCGGGCACCTCGTCGGCAAGGATCTCCAGGGCCCGCTGGACGCGGGCGCCGGCCGCCACGGCCGCGCGGGCGGAGCGGCGCAGGTTGGCGTCGTCGAAGTTGGCGAGGCGGTTCGCGGTGGCGCGGACCTCGCGGCGCATCCGCCGCTCCTCCCAGGCGAGCACCGACTCGTGCGCGCCGAGACGGGTCAGCAGCGCGCCGATCGCGTCACCGTCACGGACGACCACCCGGTCCACCCCGCGCACCTCACGGGCCTTCGCCGCGATGGACAGCCGGCGGGCGGCACCGACCAGCGCCAGCGCGGCCTCCGGGCCCGGGCAGGTCACCTCCAGGGAGGAGGAGCGGCCCGGCTCGGTCAGCGAGCCGTGCGCCAGGAAGGCGCCGCGCCAGGCCGCCTCGGCGTCGCAGGTGGCCCCGGAGACGACCTGCGGGGGCAGGCCCCGGATCGGCCGTCCCCGGCCGTCCACCAGGCCGGTCTGGCGGGCCAGCTGGTCGCCGCCCGCCACCACCCGTACGACGTACCGGGAACCGCGGCGCAGCCCGCCGGGTGCCATCACGATCAGCTCGGAGCTGTGGCCGAAGATCTCCAGGATGTCCCGCTTGAGGCGCCGGGCCGCCATCGCGGTGTCCAGCTCCGCCTCGATCACGATGCGCCCGCTCACCAGGTGAAGGCCGCCGGCGAACCGCAGAATGGCGGAGACCTCCGCCTTCCGGCAGCAGGTCCGGGTGACGGGTAGCCGGGAGATCTCGTCCTTCACCGCTGCCGTCATCGCCATGGGCCGATCCTTCCATGCATCCGAAAAATACGGTCGTACGCGGCGGCCAACAGCTCCGGGTCGTGCCGGGGTGAACCGTCGGTCCGGGCCACGGGGCTCAGCTCGACCGCGGCTCCCAGCCGCTTGGCGGCCTCGGTGAGCGAGTCGCGGTCGGGCACGGCGGCCTCGTCGGCCAGCACCACGTCCAGGGCGAGTTTAGGGGCGTGTCGCCCCAAAACCTCCAAATGACGCTGCGGTGAGAAGCCCTCGGTTTCTCCCGGCTGCGGTGCCAGGTTCAGCGAGAGGACCTTGCGGGCCTTGGTCTCGGTGAGCGCGTCCAGCAGATCGGGCACGAGCAGGTGCGGAATCACCGACGAGAACCAGGAGCCGGGGCCGAGCACCACCCAGTCCGCGTCCAGGACGGCCGCCACCGCCTCCGGCACGGCCGGCGGGTCGTGCGGCACCAGGTGCACGGACTGCACCTCGCCGGGTGTGAGCGCCACGGTGGCCTGCCCGCGGACGAGGTCCACCTCCTCGGGCCGCTCCGGATCGTGCCCCTTGACCAGGGCCTGCAGCTCCAGCGGCACGGCGGACATCGGCAGCACCCGTCCGTGCGCGCCGAGCAGCCTGCCGACCAGGTCCAGGGCCTGGACGTGGTCGCCGAGCTGCTCCCACAGGGCGACGATCAGCAGATTGCCGACCGCGTGCTCGTGCAGGTCGCCCTTGGACTGGAAGCGGTGCTGGATGACCCGGGCCCAGGTCTGGCCCCAGTCGTCGTCACCGCACAGGGCGGCGAGGGCCTTGCGGAGATCACCCGGCGGGAGCACACCCAGCTCGTCGCGCAGGCGCCCGCTGGAGCCGCCGTCGTCGGCCACGGTGACGACGGCGGTGAGGTCGCCGGTGATCCGGCGCAGGGCGGCGAGCGAGGCGGACAGGCCCATGCCGCCCCCCAGGGCGACCACCTTGGGCTGGGCACCGCGGCGACGCGGCCGGGCGCCGCGGGCCTCGACGGGACGGCCCGCGCGGGACTCGGGCACCATCCGGCGCAGCCTGCTCAGCCGTGGACTGCGCTCGGTCACTCGCGCCCCATGTCCCGGTGCACGACTACGGTCTCCACTCCCTCGGCGGCCAGGCGGGCAGCGAGCTTCTCGGACACGGCGACCGAGCGGTGCTTGCCGCCCGTGCAGCCGATGGCGATCGTCACGTACCGCTTGCCCTCGCGCCGGTACCCGGTCGCGATCAGCCGCAGCAGCTCGGCGTACCGGTCGAGGAATTCCTTGGCACCCGGCTGGTTGAAGACGTACGCCGAGACCTCCTCGTTGAGGCCGGTGTACGGGCGCAGCTCCGGCACCCAGTGCGGGTTGGGCAGGAACCGCATGTCGGCGACCAGGTCGGCGTCGACGGGCAGACCGTACTTGAAGCCGAACGACATCACGGTGGCCCGCAGCTCGGGCTCCTCCTCGCCGGCGAACTGGGCGTCCATCTTGGCGCGCAGCTCGTGCACGTTGAGGCTGGAGGTGTCGATCACCAGGTCGGCGTCGCCGCGCAGCTCGCGCAGCAGCTCCCGCTCGGCGGCGATGCCGTCCACGATCCGGCCGTCGCCCTGGAGGGGGTGCGGGCGGCGCACCGACTCGAAGCGGCGGACCAGCGCGTCGTCGGAGGACTCCAGGAAGACGATCCGGCGGGTGACGCCCCGGCTGTCGAGGTCGGCGAGGGACTCCCGCAGGTTGTCGAAGAAGCGCCGGCCGCGCACGTCGACGACGACCGCGATGCGCGCCACGTTGCCCTGGGAGCGGGCGCCCAGCTCGACCATGGTGGGGATGAGAGCCGGCGGGAGGTTGTCCACGACGAACCAGCCGAGGTCCTCCAGGCACTTCGCCGCCGTGGAACGACCGGCTCCCGACATGCCGGAGATGATCACCAGCTCGGGGATGGCCGCCTCCGGCACCCCGGCAGCGGTGGCGTCCGTACTCACTTCTGCTCCGTTTTCCTGGCCCGCTTCGGCTTGCGCCTCCTGCGGCTGATCCTGGCGCGCCTCGTCGCGCGTTTCCTCGGGCTCGCCCTGCGTTTCGCTGAACGCCGGATCTCGCTGTGCGTCGCGCTCGGTCATCTCTCCTGGCCCCGTCGATCGTCCGGGGCGCCCGCGGGTACGGGCTCCCCCGAGGCGTCCGCCGTCGTCTCGGGCGCCTCGTCTTCCCTGTCATCCATGATCTCTCCGGTCGCCGTGTTCACGGCGGGTGCGGCCGGGGCCGCCTGGGCGAGGGCCACGGCGATGGTCTCGGCCGTCTTGCGGCCTATCCCGGGCACTTCCTGGATCTGCTCGATTGTGGCGGACCGCAGCTTCTTCACCGAGCCGAAATGCTTGATCAACGCCTGTTTGCGGGTTTCGCCGAGCCCCGGTACGTCGTCCAGGGGACTGGAGCGGAAGCGCTTGGCCCGTTTGGCGCGCTGGTAGGTGATGGCGAAGCGGTGCGCCTCGTCCCGGATGCGCTGGAGCAGGTAGAGACCCTCGCTGGTGCGGGGCAGCACCACCGGGTCGTCGTCCTCGGGCAGCCAGACCTCTTCGAGGCGCTTGGCGAGGCCGCAGACGGCGATGTCGTCGATGCCGAGCTCGTCGAGCGCCCGCTTGGCGGCGGCGACCTGCGGCCGGCCGCCGTCGACGACCACGAGCTGGGGCGGGTAGGCGAACTTCTTGGGACGGCCGTCCTCGTCCTTGAAACCGTTGACGTGCCCGGCGCCGGGGTCGGTGTCGGGGCGGCCCTCGCCGTGGGCAGGGGTTTCGGAGGCCGTCGGGGTGCCCGGGTCGGTGACGGCGTCCTCGGCACCGTCCTCAGCCCACTCGCCGGTCCGCTCCTTGTCGGCGAGGTAGCGGCGGAAGCGGCGGGTGATCACCTCGTGCATGGAACGCACGTCGTCCTGGCCGGCGAAGCCCTTGATCTGGAAGCGCCGGTACTCGCTCTTGCGCTGCAGGCCGTCCTCGAAGACGACCATGGAGGCCACGACGTCGTCGCCCTGCAGGTGCGAGATGTCGTAGCACTCGATGCGCAGCGGGGCGCTGTCCAGGTCCAGGGCGTCGGCGATCTCCTCCAGCGCGCGCGACCGCGTGGTGAGGTCGGAGGCGCGCTTGGTCTTGTGCAGGGCGAGCGACTGCTGGGCGTTGCGCTGCACGGTCTCCATCAGCGCCTTCTTGTCGCCGCGCTGCGGGATGCGCAGCGAGACGTTCGACCCGCGGCGGTCGGTGAGCCACTCCTGGACCGGCTCGACCGGCTCGGGCAGGGCCGGGACCAGCACCTCCTTGGGGACGGCGTCGCCGGTCTCCTCGCCGTAGAGCTGCTGGAGGGCGTGCTCGACGAGGGCACCCGTGGTGACGTCCTCCACCTTGTCCGTCACCCAGCCGCGCTGGCCGCGCACGCGTCCGCCGCGCACGTGGAAGATCTGGACGGCCGCCTCCAGCTCGTCCTCCGCGACGGCGACGAGGTCGGCGTCGGTCGCGTCGGCGAGCACGACCGCGTTCTTCTCCATGGCCTTCTTCAGGGCCTCGATGTCGTCGCGCAGCCGGGCGGCCCGCTCGTACTCCATCTCCTCGGCGGCCTCCGTCATCCGCTGCTCCAGACGGCGGAGGTAGGTGCCGGTGCGGCCGGCCATGAAGTCGCAGAACTCCTCGGCCAGTTCGCGATGCTCCTCGGGCTCGATCCGGCCGACGCAGGGGGCCGAGCACTTGCCGATGTAGCCGAGCAGGCAGGGGCGGCCGGTACGGGCGGCGTTCTTGAACACCCCGGCCGAGCAGGTGCGCACCGGGAACACGCGCAGCAGCAGGTCGACGGTGTCCCGGATCGCCCACGCGTGGCCGTACGGCCCGAAGTAGCGCACGCCCTTCTTCTTGTGACCGCGCATCACCTGGACTCGCGGGAACTCCTCGTTCATCGTCACCGCGAGGTAGGGGTAGCTCTTGTCGTCGCGGTACTTCACGTTGAAGCGGGGGTCGTACTCCTTGATCCAGGAGTACTCCAGCTGGAGCGCCTCGACCTCCGTGGACACCACGGTCCACTCCACGGACGCCGCGGTGGTGACCATGGTCCGGGTGCGGGGGTGCAGGCTCGCCAGGTCCTGGAAGTAGTTCGCCAGGCGCTGGCGCAAGCTCTTCGCCTTTCCGACGTAGATCACCCGGCGGTGCTCGTCACGGAACCTGTACACCCCGGGAGTGTCCGGGATCTGTCCCGGCTTGGGGCGGTAGCTGGAGGGGTCGGCCATGTCTCACACCCTACTGGCGCGCACCGACACCGCGACGAGCCTGTGGACACGAGCCTGTGGACAACCGTGGGCCGGGCCGGTCGGGGTAGCCAGGACCCCGGAGACCGCGGAGACGGAGCCGCCGGGACGGAGATCCCGAGCCCACGGGCTGCGGAGGGCCATCCGGTCTGCCAGGGCCTTCGGACGCCCCGGCCGGTGGCACCGGGGGGATTCGCGGCCGGTGAGCGGCCGGGGAGCAGGGGCGCTCCGGCGGCATACCGGCGGCAGGCCGGGGGATCACGGAGGCGCGCGGCGCACTGCCGGAAGTCGGCGCGGGCACTCGACGCCTCCGGGCTGGCACTCCGCGCCTCCGGGCGGGCACGGCGCGCCTCCGGGCGGGCACGGCGCGCCTCCGGGCGGGCACGGCGCGACCGGCCTCTGCGGCCACCCGCTGCCGCATCTGGCCACCCGGCGAACGGATCACGGAATCGGACACCTCGGCGGCTTCGCGAACCGCTCCGGCATGCCGCGGACACGGGCCCGGCGCGCGGCCGGCCCGGCGCGGCCCCACCGCTCGGGACGGATCTTGCTCTGCTTCCTCCCCAAATCGCCCCCTCGTCCGCGAACGGTCTCCGGCCTCCTGGCCGGGAGCGGCACGGCCACGCCCCCACCGTCCCGCCGGTGGCCGGGGTCGTGCCCCGGCCAGGTGGGCGCCCCGGACCGGCCGAAGGTGTTGTCGGGGATTGGTCAACACGCTTCAATGCGGGGGAACTCGGGGCCGTGAGCGACGGCCTGCGGACGCGGCATGCCCAGGTGCGGCCGCCCCGGCGCCGACGGGGTGGCCCCGAACCGCGCCAACGGCCTGACCAGCCGTTGAACCCCCCGACAGAAAGGCCCCCTGCATGCGGCACGGCACACAGCACGCGGACGTCGCAACCGCGGAACTGGACTCGGCCCTGCGTGGCGGCCCCTTCCACGTGGCCCTGCGCGCCGCGATCGCCGCCCGCGGGCTGCCGCTCCAGCGCGTGCAGCACCACCTGTCCCGCTACGGCGTCAAAGTGGGCGTCACCAGCCTGAGTTACTGGCAGCAGGGGGCCCGCCGGCCGCAGCGCCCGGAGTCGCTGCGGGCCGTCCGCGCGCTGGAGGAGATACTCCAGCTCCCGGACGAGTCCCTGATCCGGCTGCTCGCCGAGACCACCGACCAGGAGCCCGCCGCGCGCCGGCCCGCCGGCCGCTCCTACCGCTCCCTGATCGAGGCCTGCGACGCCCTCGACCGGTTCCAGACCGAACTCGGCTGGTCCCTCGACGGCGGCCTGCACACCCTCGGACACCACGAGCGGGTGCGGATCGGCGCCCACCGTGAACTGGCCGCCCGCGAGTCGCAGCACATCGTGCGCGCGCACCGGGACGGCGTCGACCGCTTCGTGGCCGTCCACCACGGCGACCCCGGCTGCGCCCCGCAGCACATGACCGTGCGCGCGCTGGAGAACTGCCGAGCGGGACGTGTCCGTGCGGACGAGGAGACCGGCCTGCTCGTCGCCGAACTCCTCTTCGGCACCCGGCTGCGCTCCGGCGACACCTTCCTCTTCCGCTACGCCGTCGAGGACGGCACGGCCGGTGTCTCACGCGAGTACGTCCGCGGCTTCGGCTTTCCGGGCGGCCAGTACACGCTGCAGGTGCGTTTCGCCGCCGACGCACTGCCGACCGGCTGCCACCGGTTCGCCCAGCACTCGGCGGCGGCCCCCCGCAGCGGCCGCCAGACCCTGCCGCTGAGCGGGCTGCACCGCTCCGTCCACCTGGTCGAGCCGCGGGTGCGGCCGGGACTGCTGGGGATCGGCTGGGACTGGGATTGAACCGGCGCTGACACCTGGTCCCCGGGTCAGGCGCCGGGTCCCGCCACGATCCGGCCGCCCGACTCCTTGACCGGCAGTTCGTTCAGCGGCTCGGTGGCCGGTGACCGCACCACCTTGCCGGTCACGGCGTCGAACTCGCTGCCGTGGCAGGGGCATACCAGGGTCGTGCCCTGGAGTCTGTCGATCGGGCACCCCGCGTGCGTGCAGATCGTGCTGTACGCCTTCAGCGCACCGTCGGCGGAGCGGCTGACGACCAGGTTGTGGTCGCGGTAGAGCCGGGCGCCGCCCTCGGCGACCTCGCTCCCGGCGCCGAGGTCGACCGGCGCGGTCGGCGTGGCGTCCGCGGAGGCCGCGCCGCCGGGTGCCGTGCAGGCGGCCGCCCCCAGTCCGGCGACCGACGTGACGGCCGCTCCGCGCAGGAGGGTACGGCGGCTCGTGAAGGGGCGGGCGGACACGTGGGGCTCCAGGTGGGTCGGGTCGCGGCGGGGGGCGGGTCAGGGCCGGACTTCGGGAGACAGCCGCCCGGAACCACGCGGGAAGACAGTACCTGGGCGGATCGTCCCGCTTCAGGGCGGGGGCGTGGCAGGGGTGGGCTTGCTCGACAGCGCGTAAACGCTTGCGCAAGCGTTTACGCGGCCGGGGCGGATGAGGTAGCTTCCGGCCGGAGGCCCCACGCGGCGGCGCGAGCGGGAACCGATGTGCCGCCAGGCACCGAGGATCCGAGCAGGAAAGCCGACGTGCCGACCGGAACCGGCGGCCCGAGCCGGAACCACAGAGCCCTCGCCCGGGCCGGAAGCGACAAGGGGAGCTCCCATGCCCACCATGGCCGACGTCGCCCGCAGCGCCGGTGTCTCCGTGGCGACCGTCTCCCATGTGCTGAACGAGACCCGCCCGGTGCTGCCCCACACGCGCCAGGCCGTGCTCGACGCCATCGAGGAACTGGGCTACACACCCAACACCCTCGCCCGCTCCCTGGTCACGTCCCGCACCCGTTCCATCGGGCTCGCGGTGTCGGCGATCAGCAACCCCTACTTCACGGAGATCCTCCAGGGCGTCGAGGCAGCCGTCCTGGAGCACGGCTACAGCCTGCTCATCGCCGACCCGCACGACGACGCCGAGCACGAACGCAAGGTCGTCCAGCTCCTCCACGAACGCCGCGTCGACGGCGTGATCGTCGCTCCCTCCGCCGACCCGCGCGCACTCCTCGCCTACCTCGGCCGTCATGCCGTACCGGCCGTCCTCCTCGACCGGGTCGTCGACGCCCACGGGGACACCGCCTCGCCCTTCGACCAGGTCTGTGCCGAGAACACCGAGCCGACGGCCCGGCTCGTCACCCACCTGGCCGGTCTCGGGCACCGCCGGATCGGCCTGGTCGCGGGGCTGCCCGGGCTGAGCACCACCGGCGAGCGGGTCGCCGGCTACCGGCAGGGGCTGGCCGCGGCCGGGCTGCCGCCGGACGAGGACCTGATCGTCCCGGGCAACTCGGAGGCCGCGGGTGCCGAGCAGGCCACCGCCGCCCTGCTGTCGCTCGCCGTCCCGCCCACGGCACTGGTCACCGCCAACAACGCGATGACCATCGGCGCCCTGCGCGCCCTGCGCACACGGGGCCTCTCCGTACCGGACGGCATCGCCCTGTGCTGCTTCGACGACTTCGCCTGGGCCGACCTCTTCTCGCCCCGGCTCACCGCCATCGCCCAGCCCAGCAGGGAACTCGGCGCCGAGGCGGTCCGGGTGCTCCTGGAACGGCTGGCCGCACCCGGCCGGCCCGCCCGGACCGTACGGCTCCCCTGCACCTTCGTGCACCGGACGTCGTGCGGGTGCCGGGAGGAGGGGGCCGCGACCGCCCCCACGGGGACCCGCACCGTCCCCAGCACGCCCAACGCCCCTCAGCACCCTGGGAAAGGAACCCTCTCGTGATCGTCGTCGCCGGTGAAGCACTGATCGACCTGGTACCGCAAGGCACGGGCGCCCTCGCGGCCCTGCAGCCGGCGCTCGGCGGCGGTCCGTACAACACGGCCGTGGCCCTCGGCCGCCTGGGCTCCGCCACCGCGTTCTGCTCCCGTGCCTCCGGCGATGCCTTCGGCGAGGCCCTGCTGGACGGGCTGCGGCAGGCCGGTGTGGACGTCTCCCTTGTGGAACGCGGCCCGGAACCGACCACCCTCGCGGCCGCCACGATCGACCCGCGGGGCTCCGCCTCCTACTCCTTCTACGTCGAGGGCACGGCCGACCGCCTGTTCACCACCCCCGCCGTCCTCCCCTCGACGACCCGGGCCGTCTCCTTCGGGACCCTCTCGCTGGTCCTGGAACCGGGGGCGAGCGCCTATGAGGAGCTGATGCGGGACGCGGCCGGTCAGGGCCTGTTCACCGCACTGGACCCGAACATCCGGGCGGGTCTCATCGCCGATCCGGACGCCTATCGGGCCCGTTTCAAGAGCTGGCTGCCCTCGGTGACCCTCCTCAAGCTCTCGGAGGAGGACGCCCTGTGGCTGGGCGGCACCCCGCACGAATGGCTGGCGGCGGGGCCCTCGGCCGTGGTGATCACCCACGGCGGTGACGGTCTCAGTGCCTTCACCCGCGACGGCACCGTGTACGCCGTCCCCGGTGAGGAGGTCGCCGTCGTGGACACGATCGGCGCCGGTGACACGGTGAACGCGGCCCTGTTGCACGGTCTGGCAGCTCAGGACGCCCTGTCCGCCGACGCGCTCCTGGGACTGGGCGCGGACGGGTGGACGCGGCTGCTGCGCTTCGCGGCGCGGGCGGCCGCGATCACCTGCTCCCGGGCGGGGGCGGAACCGCCCTACGCCTCCGAAGTCGAGGGCTTCTCTCTCTGACTCTCTGTTGAGGGGTCAAGGTCCGTCATGGCCGCGGAAATCGGGCGGCTGATGGTGGAACGAGCGGTGCCCCGCGGGAAGTTCCCGCGGGGCACCGCACTTTTCCGGATTTTTCCGAACCCGTCGCCGAGGGTCCTCAGGCCTTGCGGGCCCGTGTCGCCTTCTTCGCGGGCGCCGCCTTCTTCGTCGCTCCGGCCGCCTTCTTCGTGGCCGCGGCGTCGGTCTTGGCGGTCGCCGTCCTTCTCGTGGTCGACTTCGCCGCGACGGTCTTCTTCGCCGCGACCGTCTTCCTGGCCGCCGTCTTGCGCGGCGCCTTGACCGAGCTGGCGTCGCTGACGCGGTCGGCGCCGAGGATCTCGCGCAGGAACTTGCCGGTGTGGCTGGCCGGGACCGCCGCGATCTCCTCGGGGGTGCCCTCCGCGACGACGAGTCCGCCGCCGGCACCGCCCTCCGGGCCCATGTCGACGACCCAGTCCGCGGTCTTGATCACGTCGAGGTTGTGCTCGATGACGATGACCGTGTTGCCCTTGTCGACGAGGCCGCCGAGGACCTTCAGCAGCTTGCTGATGTCCTCGAAATGCAGACCGGTGGTCGGCTCGTCGAGGACGTAGACCGTGCGGCCGGTGGAGCGCTTCTGCAGTTCGCTGGCGAGCTTCACACGCTGCGCCTCGCCGCCGGACAGGGTGGTGGCGGACTGACCGAGGCGGACGTAGCCGAGGCCGACGTCCTTCAGCGTGTTCAGGTGGCGGGCGATCGAGGGGACGGCCTCGAAGAACGCCGTGGCCTCCTCGATCGGCATGTTCAGGACCTCGGAGATGGACTTGCCCTTGTAGTGGACCTCCAGGGTCTCCCGGTTGTACCGGGCACCGTGGCAGACCTCGCACGGGACGTAGACGTCCGGGAGGAAGTTCATCTCGATCTTGATGGTGCCGTCGCCCGCGCAGTTCTCGCAGCGGCCGCCCTTGACGTTGAAGGAGAAGCGGCCCGGCAGGTAGCCGCGGACCTTCGCCTCGGTGGTCTCGGCGAACAGCTTGCGGATGTGGTCGAAGACGCCGGTGTACGTCGCCGGGTTGGACCGCGGGGTACGGCCGATGGGCGACTGGTCGACGTGCACGACCTTGTCGACGAGGTCGTCGCCGTCCACACGCGTGTGCCGGCCGGGGACGTTCCGCGCACCGTTCAGCTCGCGGGCCAGGTGCGTGTACAGGATGTCGTTGACCAGCGTCGACTTGCCGGATCCCGACACGCCCGTGACGGCCGTGAACACGCCCAGCGGGAAGGACACGTCGATGTCCTGGAGGTTGTTCTCGCGGGCGCCGTGCACGGTGAGCCGGCGGGACGGGTCCTGCGGGCGGCGGATGTCCGGCAGCGGGATCGACTTCCTGCCGGACAGGTACTGGCCGGTCTGCGACTCCTCGTTGACCAGCAGTTCCTTCAGGGAGCCGCTGTGCACGACGTTGCCGCCGTGCTCGCCGGCGCCGGGACCGATGTCGACGACCCAGTCGGCGACCTTGATGGTGTCCTCGTCGTGCTCGACGACGATGAGCGTGTTGCCCATGTCACGCAGCCGGACCAGGGTCTCGATCAGCCGGTGGTTGTCGCGCTGATGCAGGCCGATCGACGGCTCGTCGAGGACGTACAGGACGCCGACGAGGCCGGAGCCGATCTGCGTGGCCAGGCGGATGCGCTGGGCCTCGCCGCCGGAGAGGGTGCCGGCCGCGCGGTTCAGCGAGAGGTAGTCCAGGCCGACGTCGACCAGGAACTTCAGCCGCTCGTTGACCTCCTTGAGCACCCGCTCGGCGATCTTCTTGTCGCGGGCGTTGAGCCTGAGCTCGCCCAGGAAGTCCGCGCAGTCGCTGATCGACATCGCCGCGACCTCGGCGATCGACTTGTCCATGATCGTGACCGCGAGGACGATCGGCTTCAGGCGGGTGCCCTGGCAGGTCGGGCAGGGCACCTCGCGCATGTAGCCCTCGAAGCGTTCACGGCTGGCGTCGCTCTCGGCCTCGCTGTGCCGGCGCTTGACGAACGGCACGGCACCCTCGAAGGGCGTGGTGTACACGCGCTCGCGGCCGTACCGGTTGCGGTAGCGGACCTCGATCTGGGTCTTGTGGCCGTAGAGCAGGGCCTTCTTCGCGCGCTGCGGCAGCCCGGCGAAGGGGATGTCGGTGCGGAAGCCCAGAGCGTCCGCGAGGGCGCCGATCAGGCGGCCGAAGTAGTCCTTGGTGTGCCCGTGCGACCAGGGGTGGATGGCACCCTCGTCGAGCGACTTGTCCTCGTCCGGAACGATCAGCTCCGGATCGACCTCCATGCGCGTGCCGATGCCGGTGCACTCGGGGCAGGCGCCGAAGGGCGAGTTGAAGGAGAAGGAGCGGGGCTCCAGCTCCTCGAAGGACAGGTCGTCGTACGGGCAGTACAGGTGCTCCGAGTACATGCGCTCGCGCTCCGGGTCGTCCTCGGGGAGGTCGACGAAGTCGAGCACGACCATGCCGCCGGACAGGCCGAGCGCGGTCTCCACGGAGTCGGTGAGGCGCCGCTTGGCGGTGTCCTTCACCGTGAGGCGGTCGACTACCACCTCGATGGTGTGCTTCTCCTGCTTCTTCAGGGTCGGCGGCTCGGAGAGCTGGACGGTCTCGCCGTCCACGCGCGCGCGGGAGTAGCCCTTGGTCTGGAGGTCGGCGAAGAGATCGACGAACTCGCCCTTGCGCTCGCGTACCAGCGGCGAGAGCACCTGGAAGCGGCTCCCCTCGGGCAGCTCCAGGACCTTGTCCACGATGGCCTGCGGCGACTGGCGGGAGATCGGGCGGCCGCACTCGGGGCAGTGCGGCTTGCCGATGCGCGCGAAGAGCAGCCGGAGGTAGTCGTAGACCTCGGTGATGGTGCCGACCGTCGAGCGCGGGTTGCGCGAGGTCGACTTCTGGTCGATGGACACCGCGGGGGACAGGCCCTCGATGAAGTCCACGTCCGGCTTGTCCATCTGCCCGAGGAACTGACGGGCGTACGAGGAGAGCGACTCCACGTAGCGGCGCTGGCCCTCGGCGAAGATCGTGTCGAAGGCAAGGGAGGACTTGCCCGACCCGGACAGACCCGTGAAGACGATGAGCGAGTCACGAGGCAGGTCGAGCGAGACGTTCTTCAGGTTGTGCTCGCGCGCGCCACGGACGATGAGACGGTCGGCCACAGCCGGTCCGCACCTTTCTTGAGAGAAGTGACAGGGGCAGGGCCCCGTGCTTCTTCAGACTAGGGGGAGCCACTGACAACGCCGGTCGGATTCCTGGATGCGTAAACAATCCCGGACCATCCAGCATGCCCGACGCCGCCACCGACGATATAGCACGCGCATTCGATTTACGGAGCCCGAGCGAAACCTTCACCCGAACGTGTGGCGGGGCTACTGTCAGTCCCATGATTGATCACGCTCATGACCTGGCGTCTGTACACGAAGCGACCGAACGGCTCCTCACCGCGGTCGCCGCACTGGACAACGCGGCCGGCGCGCGACCGTCACGGCTGCCCGGCTGGACGGTCGGCCACGTCCTGGCCCACCTCGCCCGCAACGCGGACGCGCTCGGCAACGTCCTGGACGGACGTCCCATGTACGTCTCCGCCGAGGCGCGGGACGCCGACATCGACCGTGACGCGCCGCGCGCGCTCGGCGTCCAGATCGAAGACCTGCGCGAGAGCCACGCCGGATTCCGGGCCCGGGCGGCCGAGCCCGCGGACTGGACGCGCACCGTGGAGCTGCGCAACGGGGTCACCGACCTCGCTTCCCGGGTGCCGTTCCGCCGCTGGGCCGAGGTCGAGCTGCACCATGTCGATCTCGGGATCGGGTACGAGCTGGAGGACCTTCCGGCGGAGTTCACCGAGCGGGAGATCGACTTCCTGGCGGACCGCTTCGGCGGGCACCAGGACGTCCCGTCGACCGGTCTGCGCAGTCACACCGGCCAGGTCTGGACCACGGGCGGTGGCGCGCCGGGAGACCCGGTCGCCGTCGAGGGCTCCGCCGCCGACCTGCTGGGCTGGCTCGCCGGCCGCCGCGACGGCTCGGCGCTGATCGTGAAGGGCGGCGCCCTGCCCGCGCTTCCACCGCTGTAGCGCCGGTGCGGCGCGCGGCACATCCGCACGCGCTCCCCGCTATAGGCTGATCGCCATGACGTACAGCGGAGAGGTGACGGTCGGCGGACCGGCGGACGTGCACGAGCTCAAGGACCTGATGATCACCAAGATCGCGGTCGGGCCGATGGACAACAACGCCTATCTGCTGCGCTGCCGCGCCACCGACGAGCAGCTGCTGATCGACGCGGCCAACGACGCGGAGACGCTCCTCGGCACGATCGGTGACGACGGCATCGCGTCCGTCGTCACCACGCATCAGCACGGCGACCACTGGCAGGCGCTGGCCGAGGTCGTCGCCGCGACCGGCGCGCGGACGTACGCGGGCCGGGAGGACGCCCCCGGCATCCCGGTCGCCACCGACGTCCTGGTCGGCGACGGGGACGTGATCCGGGTCGGCCGCGTCGAGCTGACCGCCCGCCACCTGGTCGGCCACACCCCGGGCTCCATCGCCCTGGTCTACGACGACCCGCACGGCCATCCCCACGTCTTCACCGGCGACTGCCTCTTCCCCGGCGGGGTCGGCAACACGCGCAAGGACGCGAAGGCCTTCGCGAGCCTGATCCACGACGTCGAGACGAAGATCTTCGACGCGCTGCCGGACGAGACCTGGGTGTACCCGGGGCACGGCAACGACACCACGCTGGGCACGGAACGCCCGCACCTGCCGGAGTGGCACGCGCGCGGCTGGTGAGTGCGCGGGGCGCCGGTGGTGAGCAAGGGGCGCGCGGATTCGTCGTGCGCCCCGTGTGAACGGTTCGCACGGACGAGCCTGCGGCGCACGCTCCCCGCGCGCGCCGTCGCGCGGTCAACTGGTGGCAGCCCCGCACAGGATGACGGCTCCTGCGCGGTACGGGCCGCCGGCCATCATTCCCCGCCCTCGGCCGGCGGCCCAGGCGTGTCCACTCCCCCACGCGCAGCGTTCACAAGACCGCAACACCCGTTCCCAGTATGCGGACAAACACCCGCTTGACGTGGACAAACGCAGCGTTCGCTGTCACTCTCCCGCCATGCACCCTGCCCCGAGCGCACTGCGCCGCGCTGCCGCCGCCGCCACCATAGCCCTGCTCGCCACCGCCGTCGGCTGCGCACCACAGCCGGACGACAAGGCGTCCGGCGGGTCCTCCTCGTCGGCCGGAACCACCTGCGCCAAGGGCAAGTTGGCCACCCGGACCTCCGGCAAGCTGACCATCGCGACGGACGAACCGGCCTACGAGCCGTGGTTCAAGGACGACAAGCCGGCCAACGGCGAGGGGTTCGAGTCGGCGGTCGCCTACGCCGTGGCGAAGCAGCTGGGGTACGACAAGAGCGCGGTCGTCTGGCAGAGCGTGCCGTTCAACAAGGCGTTCGCGCCCGGTGTGAAGACCTTCGACTTCGACATCAACCAGGTGTCCATCAGCGCAGAGCGCAAGAAGGCCGTGGACTTCTCGTCCGGCTACTACGACGTGCGTCAGGCGGTCGTCGCGCTCAAGGGCAGCAAGGCCGCCAAGGCGACCGGCATCGCGGATCTGAAGAGTCTCAAGCTGGGCGCCCAGGTCGGCACGACCAGCCTGAACTACATCAGCAACGTGGTGAAGCCGTCGCAGGAGGCGGCCGCGTTCTCCAAGAACGACCAGGCCGTCTCGGCACTCAAGAACGGCCAGGTGGACGCGATCGTCGTCGACCTGCCGACCGCCTTCTACATCACCGCGGCCCAGGTGACGAACGCCAAGATCGTCGGCCAGTTCGAGAACCAGGGCGACACCCCCGAGCAGTTCGGGCTCGTACTCGACAAGGGCAGCGGCCTCACGTCCTGCGTGACGTCGGCCGTGGACGCCCTGCGCAAGGACGGCACCCTGGCCGGGCTGGAGAAGCAGTGGCTGTCCGACGCCGTCGACGCTCCGGTGCTCAAGTGACGGTCACCAAGGACGAGTCCAGCCAGGAGGGCGCGGACGACAAGGGCGACATGCCGGCCGTCGGCGCCGGCGCCGACGCTTACACCCCCTCCGGACGGCGGCTGGAGCGGGAGCGCTACAAGCGTGCCCGCGCCCGTCGCGCGACCGCGATCGCCGCGCTGTCGACCCTGGTCACGGCAGTCTTCCTCTACCTGGTCGTGGTCAGCGCGCCGGGCTGGGAGCGCACCAAGGAGACCTTCTTCGACGGGCAGTACGCGCGCGAGGCGCTCCCGAAGGTCCTCGAAGGCCTGTGGCTCAACGTCCGGCTGCTGCTGATCTGCGGCGTGGTGGTGCTCGTCCTCGGCATGCTGATCGCCGTCGCCCGTACGCTGCCGGGGCCGGTCTTCTTCCCCCTGCGCGCGCTGGCGGCGGCCTACACGGACTTCTTCCGCGGTCTGCCGCTGATCATCAATCTGATGATCGTGGTCTTCGGGGTGCCCGCGCTGCGCCTCCAGGGCGTGACCGTCGACCCCGTGCTGCTGGGCGGTACGGCGCTGACGCTGACGTACTCCGCCTATGTCGCCGAGGTGTTCCGCGCGGGCATCGAGTCGGTGCACCCCTCGCAGCGCGCCGCGGCCCGCTCGCTGGGGCTGACCAACCGGCAGGCGCTGCGGTACGTGGTGCTCCCCCAGGCCGTGCGCCGTCAGGTGCCGCCCCTGCTGAACGACCTGGTGTCGCTGCAGAAGGACACCGGGCTCGTCTCCATCGGCGGCGCCATCGACGCCGTACGGGCGTCCGACATCATCGCCCAGCGCAGCCTCAACTACACGCCGTACATCGTCGCCGGGCTGGTCTTCGTGGCGCTCACCATCCCGATGACCCGTTTCACGGACTGGGTGACGGCCCGGATGGACCGGCGACGGGCCCAGGGAGGATCCGTATGAGCGACGCACCTGTGCTGCGCATGGAGGCCGTCCGCAAGACGTTCGGCGACTCCGTCGTACTGCGGGACGTGGACCTGGAGGTCGCCCCGCACACGGTGACCGCGCTGATCGGCGCCTCCGGGTCCGGCAAGTCGACGTTGCTGCGCTGCGCCAACCTCCTGGAGGAGATCGACGACGGCGCGATCTGGCTGGACGGCGAGGAGATCACCGACCCGCGTGCCGACCAGGACGCGGTGCGCCGCCGTATCGGCGTGGTCTTCCAGGCGTACAACCTCTTCCCGCACATGACCGTGCTGGACAACATCACCCTGGCACCGCGCCGGGTGCACGGCGTCTCCCGCTCCGAGGCCGAGCAGCGGGCCGGGGAACTGCTCGAACGCCTCGGACTGGGCGACAAGGCCGGCGCCTATCCCGACCGGCTGAGCGGCGGTCAGCAGCAGCGGGTGGCGATCGTGCGCGCCCTGGCGGTACGGCCCCGGCTGCTGCTGCTCGACGAGATCACCGCCGCCCTCGACCCGGAACTGGTGGGCGAGGTGCTCACCGTGGTCCGTGACCTCAAGGGCGAGGGGATGACCATGGTCCTCGCCACGCACGAGATGGGCTTCGCGCGGGACGTCGCCGACCAGGTCTGCTTCCTCGACGGCGGTGTCGTACTCGAACGCGGTACCGCCGATCAGGTGTTCGGCGACCCGCAGCAGGAGCGCACCCGGCGCTTCCTGCGGCGGATCGTGGAAGCCGGCCGGCTCTGAGGCGCTACGCGTCCGCGGTGGCGGCGCCGACCAGTGCCGCCACCCGCTCCACGCCGAACACATAGCCCTGCACGCCGCACCCGGCGATCACTCCGTCGGCGCGCAGGGAGACGTAGGAGTGGTGCCGGAACGACTCGCGCTTGTGGATGTTGGAGATGTGGACCTCCAGCACCGGCAGGCCGTCGCAGGTGCTGAGGGCGTCCAGGATCGCGACCGAGGTGTGCGAGTAGGCGCCCGGGTTGATGACGATCCCGCAGTGACCGAGCCGTGCCTCGTGGATCCAGTCGACCAGTTCGCCCTCGTGGTTGGACTGCCGGAAGTCCACGGTGCCGCCGTGCGCGGCCGCCGCCTTGGCACACAGGGCCTCGATGTCCGCGAGGGTGTCGGAGCCGTAGATCTCGGGCTGACGCTGGCCGAGCAGGTTCAGGTTGGGCCCGTTGAGGATCATGATCGGGGCGTTGGCCAGGGTGCGGGGCACGATTCCTCCGGTCCGTGGGACAAACTCGGTGCGACATCCATGGAAGCGGCGAACGGCCCGGGAGGACCGCTGCTCGGTCCGGTCTATCACGGTGCGCGGCGGCTCCTGTGAGGGGCGTCTCACCACCGCGCGCCCCCGTAACCCACGATCACCCTGGGTAGTTGACGGAGCATGCTTGATACACGCACCGTAAGGTCCCCCTCGATGCTGCGGCTGGCGGCCGCCTCGCTCACCGGGACCGCGATCGAGTTCTACGACTTCTTCGTCTACGGAACGGCCGCGGCGCTCGTCCTCGGGCCGCTGTTCTTCCCGACGTTCTCCCCGCTCGCGGGGACGCTGGCGGCGTTCGGGACGTTCGGCGTGGGGTTCGTGGCCCGTCCGCTGGGCTCGGTGCTGTTCGGGCACGTCGGGGACCGGCGCGGCCGGCGTCCGGTGCTGGTCGCGTCCCTGCTGCTGACGGGTGCGTCGACGGTCTCGGTCGGGTTCGTGCCGTCGTACGACAGGATCGGCATGGCCGCGCCCGTGCTGCTGCTGGTGCTGCGCTTTCTGCAGGGCCTGGGGCTCGGCGGGGAGTGGGGCGGGGCGGTCCTGCTGACCGCGGAGCACGCGCCCGCCGGACGGCGCGCCCTGTGGTCGAGCTTTCCGCAGATCGGTCCGGCCTTCGGCTTCCTCCTCGCCAACGGCGTGATGCTGGTCCTGTCGGCGTCCCTGACGGACGCCCAGTTCGCGCAGTGGGGGTGGCGGGTGCCGTTCTGGGCGGCCGGGGTGCTGGCGCTGAGCGGACTGTGGCTGCGTTCGTCGCTCCCCGAGAGTCCGCAGTTCCTGGAGATCGAGGAGCCCTCCCGCATGCCGTTCGCCGAGGTCGTACGGCACCACTGGCGGCTGGTGCTGCTGACGGCGGGGGCGCTCGCCGTCGGGTACGCGGCGTTCTACGCGGTGACGACCTGGTCGCTGGCGTACGGGACGGAGCGGCTCGGGGTGAGCCGTACCGTCATGCTGACGTGTGTCATGGCGGCCGTCGTCGTGAAGGGCTCGCTCACGCCGGTGATGGCCCTGCTGGGCGACCGCTACGGGCGCCGGGCGCTGTGCCTGGCGGGGTGCACGGCCTCGGCACTGTGGATGTTCCCGATGGTCGCGCTCCTCTCGACCGGGGAGCCGCTGCTGATGTTCCTCGGGTTCACCGGTGCGCTGATCGCCTTCATCACCATGTTCGCGGTGGTCGCCGCCTATCTGCCGGAGCTGTACGAGCCCCGGCTGCGCTGCACGGGTGCGGCCGTCGGCTACAACCTCGGCGGAGTCCTCGGCGGCGCGCTGACGCCGATCGTCGCAACGGCGCTGGCGGAGCACAGCGGGCGCGTGCCGTGGTCGGTGGGGGCGTACCTCACCGCGATCGCGCTGCTCAGCCTGGGGTGCTTCGCGCTGCTCCCGGAGACGCGTCCGGTGCGGGTGGCGGCGGTCGAGCCGGTCGCCGGGTGAGGGGCCTCCGGAGCCGCTACGGGTTGATCGCCAGTTCCAGGTAGGCGGCGAACAGCACCAGGTGGACGCCGCCCTGCAGCGGTGTGGCCCGGCCCGGCACCACGGTCAGGGAGCTGACCACCACGGTCAGCGCGAGCAGCAGCATGTGGGTGGCGCTCAGGCCGAGAAGCAGCGGGCCGGAGAGCCAGACGGAGGCCAGGGCCACGGCGGGGATGGTCAGGCCGATGCTGGCCATGGCCGAGCCGAGCGCCAGGTTGAGACTGGTCTGGACGCGGTCACGGCGGGCCGAGCGCAGGGCGGCGATGGTCTCGGGGAGCAGTACCAGCAGCGCGATGACCACGCCGACCACGGCCTGGTGCAGGCCGACCGCCGCCACGCCGGACTCGATCGTCGGCGACACGCCCTTGGCCAGCCCGACGACTCCGACGAGAGCGAGGCCGAGCAGGCCGAGGCCGAACCAGGCGGCGCGCGTGGACGGGGCCGCGGCGTGGTCGTCGGCGGTGATCGGATCGCCCTGCCGGGTGATCGGCAGGAAGTAGTCACGGTGCCGCACGGTCTGGGTGGCGACGAACAGTCCGTACAGGATCAGTGACGACAGGGCCGCGAACGTCAGTTGCACCGGGGAGAATTCCGGACCCGGCTTGCTGGTGGTGAAGGTCGGCAGCACCAGGCTGAGCGTCGCCAGGGTGGCCACGGTCGCCAGGGCGGCGCCGGTGCCCTCGGGGTTGAAGACCGCGGTGCCGTGGCGGAGTGAGGCGACGAGGAGGCAGAGGCCGACGATGCCGTTGCAGGTGATCATCACGGCCGCGAAGACCGTGTCCCGGGCCAGGGTGGCGGTCTTGGCACCGCCGTCGGCCATGAGGGTGACGATCAGGGCGACCTCGATGATCGTGACGGCGATCGCGAGGACCAGGGAGCCGAAGGGTTCGCCGACCCGGTGGGCCACGACCTCGGCGTGATGGACCGCGGCGAGGACCGAGCCGGCGAGGACCACGGTGACCAGTGCGACGACCGCGCCGGGCAGGCTGCGGCCCCAGGTGAACAGGAGCAGGACGACCGCGAGCACCGGCACGAGGAGCGTCCACTGGGTGGTGAGCGACCTGAGCCGAGTGATCATCCAGCGATGGTGGCAGAGGCGTACGGGCTTCGCATTCCGGTCCTTTGGGCCTCCGGGGCCCGCCGGCGCGGCGCGGGCCCCCGAGGCGTGCGGGTGCGGTCGGTCGGGCGGTTACGTGAAGTCGGTCAGGTCCAGGACGTCACAGTCGGTGAAGGACGGCGGCCGGGTGCACAGGGCGGCCATCTGCTCGGCGAACTTGCTCGTCTCGGGGTCGTCGCTGTTCTGCATGGCCTCCTCGTAGGAGTTGAACTCGATCACGCCGAGGTAGCGTCCCGGCCGATCCCGGTCCCGGAGGATCAGGCGGCGGGTGGGGCTGTTCTCACGGCCGGCGAGTCGGCTGCCCATCTCGTCGGCGAGGGCCTTCAGCTCGTCGATGCGGTCGGTCTCGAAGTCGATGATCTGGACGAATGTCACGGTTGCCTCCACCGGGCGGCGGCGTCCCCGGACCGGGGACGTTCCGCCACCCAACGAAGCATCCGGGTGGCGGGTCGGCAATGCGCTTCGCACCGCCGCCCGGGGTGGTTGTTCCTACGTCCGACGTGGTCAGACGTCGATGCTGTCCTTCGGAGCGCCTTCGCCGCGAGCCTGCGCCGCCTCGGCCGCCGCCTGCTTCCCGGACGCCCTGAGGCTGGTGATCGTGGTGACGATCAGGACCGCGCAGATCACGCCGAGCGAGACCGGGATGCTGATCTCCGGGACGTGGACGCCGGACTCGTGCAGGGCGTGCAGCACCAGCTTGACGCCGATGAAGCCGAGGATGATGGACAGGCCGTAGGAGAGATGGACCAGCTTCCTCAGCAGTCCGCCGATGAGGAAGTACAGCTGCCGCAGGCCCATCAGTGCGAAGGCGTTGGCCGTGAAGACGATGTACGGGTCCTGCGTCAGGCCGAAGATCGCGGGGATGGAGTCCAGCGCGAACAGGACATCGGTCGTACCGATCGCGAGCATCACGACCAGCATCGGGGTCATGACCCGCTTGCCGTTCTGCTGGATCCACAGCTTGGTGCCGTGGTAGCGGTCGGCCACGCCGAACCTGCGCTCGGCGGCCTTGAGCAGCTTGTTCTCCTCGAACTCCTCTTCCTCCCGGTCGGCCCGGGCCTCCTGGATCAGCTTCCAGGCGGTCCAGATCAGGAAGGCGCCGAAGAGGTAGAAGACCCACGAGAAGCCGGCGAGGATCGCGGCGCCCGCGGCGATGAAGACGGCCCGCAGGACCAGGGCTATGAGGACACCGACGAGCAGCACCCGCTGCTGGTACTGCGAGGGCACGGCGAACTTCGCCATGATGAGGACGAAGACGAAGAGGTTGTCGACGCTCAGCGACTTCTCGGTGATGAAGCCCGCGAAGAACTCGCCGGCGGGCTGGCCACCGCCGAAGACGAGCAGGCCTAGGCCGAAGAGTCCGGCCAGGGCGATCCAGACGACGGTCCAGATTCCGGCTTCCTTGACGGACACGTCGTGCGGCTTGCGGCCGATGAAGAAGTCCACCGCGATCAGGGCGGCCAGCCCCAGGATGGTGAGGACCCACAGGGTCACGGATACATCCACTGTTGCCTCCGGTTAGTGAACGGCAAAGATTCGGCGTTGCGCTACCGGAGGTCTCTTCCACCCGGGACGGGCCGACGCCCCGGGATCCGACCGGATCCGTATTGACGGGTACGCCGCAGCAGACAGGGAGTACTCCCCTCCGTACGGAAGACAGTACCTCAATCACCAAGGAAAGGTAAAGTGATTGGCAAAAGAAAGACCAAATCTGCTGGTCAACGTCCTTTACGAGTGCTTGGTACGGGCCGTCGCGACCTTGGTGAGCACCTGCTGGAGCACCTGACTCCCGGGCGGCACGAGGCCGGGCTCGTACGTCCAGGCATGCCCCACCCACGGGTCGGCCAGGTGATCGTCCGGTACCGGGCTGAGTCGCATCAGCGAACGCCAGAGCGGATCGAGCAACGGGCCGTAGGCGGCGGCGTCCTCACGATCGGCGACCAGCAGGAGATGGACGCCGACGTCCGGGCCCTCGTCCACGAGATAGCGCAGCTGGGTGACGGCCCGGTCGTCGAAGCCGTGCGGGAAGTCGTGCACGATCAGCAGCTGCCGCGAGGTGTCCAGACCGGGCGGGAGCGCGTCGGAGGCGCCACCGCGCACCGCCATCTGCACCAGGTCGACGCGTTCCGTGAGCCGCCCCAGCACCCCCGCCACACCGGCGGCGCCGGTCGCGGGCGGCGCCGCCAGCACACCGGCCCCCGTCAGCGGTGCGAAGGCGGACGCGCCGGCCCCCGCCGGGTCGACGACCTGCACGCCGAACTCCCCCGTCGGATGGACGGCGAGCAGCCGGGCCGCGAGCGCCACCGCCGCCCGCAGGGCGAGGTGCCGCAGCTGACCCGTCTCCTCGGACAGGGATGCGTCGGGCACGCCGCTGTCGATCCACAGGCCCCGCTCCAGGGGCAGCCGGACCAGCATCGGGATGCGCAGCGGGGCGCTCTCGGGAAGGTGGAGGTCACCCAGCCGGATGGCCATCGGCGACTCGGTCGGCACCCGGTAGCCGTGCCAGACCGGGTTGTCCCAACGCGCGTACGCGGGCGGCAGCGCGGGCTCGACGACCTCGGACTCGGCGGTGAGCTGGGCGAGGTCCCGGTCGAGCACCGCGCGCGCCTGCTCGACCAGCTGGGCCTGCCGGGCCTGGGCCGCCTCGCGTGCGACGTCACCCGCGGAGCCCAGGCGGCTGCGCGGGTCGGAAAGGACCTGGTCGAGTTCCTTCTCCAGGCGCGACTCGGCGAAGTCGACGGCGCTGCGATAGGCCGCGGTGGAGCGGGCCAGGTCCTCGAACATGCCCCAGACCTGGTTGTAGAGCCGCTCGTCCATGGACCAGCCGGCGGCGTCACCGGCGACGGGCGGCGCGGGCCCGTCCGCCGGGACCGCAGTCTCGGGGGCCTGGGGCGGGGACACCTGGCGGCGCTTCGGATGCGTGTAGTCGATGGGACCGCCGGCGGAAGCGGGGGCCGCCGGGCCGCCCGGGCCGCCGGAGGCCGGGGCCCGGCCGGCGGCGCCGGGCGCCGGTTCGGACTCGGTGGGCCCGTCGGGCGTCGCACGTCGGTCGGCCGCGTCGCCGGGGGTCTGGGCTTCGTGGAAAGACCCGGCTGCGGAAGCGGTGTCCGGCAGGTCGGGGCCGGTGACGGAGGCCGCCGTACGCCGGGAGCGGTCGGTGTCCGCGGTGCGGGCGGGGACCGAGCGGGTCAGGCCGCGGGCCACCGCCTCCTCGATCCCGCGGGCCAGTTCGGCGGCTCCGGGCAGGCCCTGATCGGCGAGGAGCCCGGCCAGGCCCTGCGCGTATCCCTGGCCCACCGCGCGGATCTTCCAGGCGTCCTGGCGGCGGTACAGCTCCAGGGCGACGACCGCCGACTCGGCGTCCAGCTCGGTGAGGGTGTAGCCGGCGATCTCGGCGCCGTCGAGGCCGGTGACGGCGGCACGTGGTGCGGCCACGGCACCGAAGCGGGGCGGACCGCCGGGCGTGGCGGGCAGGGCGATCAGGACGCCGACCCGGTGCACGGCCGCGGAGAGGGCGTCGAGGTCGACGGCGAGCCGGTGCTCGGCGGCCGCCTGCCGGGAGACCTCTATCCCGGGCAGTGTGGGCGCGCCGGGATGGGCCACCCCGTCGGTGCCCCGCACCCGGCCGCTCTCGTCGGCGAGGGTGGCTCCGGCCACGACCGGCACGTCGGCCGAGATCCGGATCTCGATCCGGTTCCGCGAGAGCGGGTGGTTCTGCCCGCGCACCAGCTCGGCCGCCATCGCCCACGTCCCCCTGGGTGTCGTGTCCTCGTGTCCCGACGCTCTGCCGCCGGGTGCTCCGCCGGAAGCGCCGCGGTGTGCCGTCAGTGGAATGCGGCGGGTACTGGCCGCTCGCGCGGTTCCGCACGCCCCTTCGGGACGCCGGCGGACCGCAGCCGAACAGCCCCCTCATTACGGCAGAGCGCTCAGAGGATCGGCAGGATCGCCGGTACCAGGTCCTGGAAGGTGCGGCCCTTGGCCGGGACGCCCAGGGCCGTCATCGTCCAGCCGGATCCCGACCGGTGCACCTTCGCCATGATCTGGGCGGTGTACTCGCCGCCGCCGTCGAGGGTGTAGCGGGCGAGTTCCTGGCCGGTGGTCTCGTCGACGAGCCTGCAGAAGGCGTTCTGCACTTCCTGGAAGGTCTGGCCGGTGAAGGAGTTGACGGTGAAGATGATCTGGTCGACGTGGACCGGCACGCGCGCGAGGTCGACGAGGATGGCCTCGTCGTCGCCGCCCTGGCCCGCGCCGCCGACGAGGTTGTCGCCCGTGTGCCGGACCGAGCCGTCGTCACTCACCAGGTGCCGGAAGAACACGACGTCGACGGGCTGCTTGTCGGCGAACAGCACCGCCGAGGCGTCCAGGTCGATCTCCCGGGTGCGCGAGCCGAACAGCCCGCGGCGGGGCGCCGCCTTCCAGCCAAGACCCATGCGGACCGCGCTCAGGGAGCCGCCGTCCTTCTTCTCCAGGCTGATGGCCTGACCCTTGGTCATGTTGACGGTCACGGCTGTTTCCCCTCGTCGGTTGTCCCCTGCTGCCGCGGAGTCCGCGGTTGACCAAAACCCTATGCAGCGTCGCTGACAGTGCCGAACCCCGGCCCGCGCTTTGTGTCGGTCTTGCAACACTTCGCGCACTTGCCGGGGTTCGGCAGCGAACCGGAGGTCAGGCCAGACCCGCCTCCTTCATCTGGCGCAGTTCCTTCTTCATCTCGGAGACCTCGTCACGCAGCCGGGCCGCGATCTCGAACTGCAGGTCGGCGGCGGCGGCACGCATGCGCTCCGTCATCTCCTCGATCTGCTCGGCGAGTTCGGCAGCCGGGCGGTCGGTGGGCACCCTTTCCCCGGCCTTGCCCTTGGCTGCTTTGCCGGCCTTCGCGCCCTTGGCCGCCTTGTCGCCCAGCGACGGCACCGGAGCCTTGGCCGCCTTGCCGTCCTTCTGCTTGCGGTAGCCCGAGCCGAGCAGCTGTTCGGTGTCGACCTCCTCGCGGGCGATCTGCGCGACGATGTCGTTGATCTTCTTCCGGAGCGGCTGCGGGTCGATGCCGTTGGCCTTGTTGTACGCGACCTGCTTCTCCCGGCGCCGGTTGGTCTCGTCGATGGCCTTCTCCATCGCCGGGGTGATCTTGTCGGCGTACATGTGGACCTCGCCGGAGACATTGCGCGCCGCGCGGCCGATGGTCTGGATCAGTGAGGTGCCCGAGCGCAGGAAGCCCTCCTTGTCGGCGTCGAGGATCGCCACCAGGGACACCTCGGGCAGGTCGAGGCCCTCCCGGAGGAGGTTGATGCCGACCAGGACGTCGTACTCGCCGGAGCGCAGCTCGCGCAGCAGCTCGACGCGGCGCAGGGTGTCGACGTCGCTGTGCAGGTAGCGCACCTGGATGCCGAGCTCCAGGAAGTAGTCGGTGAGGTCCTCGGCCATCTTCTTGGTGAGCGTGGTGACCAGGACGCGCTCGTCCTTCTCGGTGCGCTTGCGGATCTCGTGCACCAGGTCGTCGATCTGGCCCTCGGTCGGCTTGACGACGACCTCGGGGTCGACCAGACCGGTGGGGCGGATGATCTGCTCGACGACGCCGTCCCCGCGGGAGAGCTCGTACGTGCCGGGGGTCGCCGACAGGTACACGGCCTGTCCGATCCGTTCCTGGAACTCCTCCCACTTCAGCGGACGGTTGTCCAGGGCGGAGGGCAGCCGGAAGCCGTGGTCCACAAGAGTGCGCTTGCGGGAGGCGTCGCCCTCGTACATGGCGCCGATCTGCGGCACGGTGACATGCGACTCGTCGATGACCAGGAGGAAGTCGTCCGGGAAGTAGTCGAGCAGGGTGTTCGGCGGGGAGCCGGGCAGGCGGCCGTCGAAGTGCATCGAGTAGTTCTCCACACCGGAGCAGCTGCCGATCTGGCGGAGCATCTCGATGTCGTACGTGGTGCGCATGCGCAGCCGCTGGGCCTCCAGGAGCTTGCCCTGCTTCTCCAGCTCGGCCAGGCGCTCCCCCAGCTCCTTCTCGATGTCGTTGACGGCCCGCTCCATGCGCTCGGGGCCCGCGACGTAGTGGGAGGCCGGGAAGACGTAGAGCTGCCGGTCGTCGCTGATGATCTCGCCGGTGAGCGGGTGCAGGGTGGACAGCGCCTCGATCTCGTCCCCGAACATCTCGATGCGGACGGCGAGCTCCTCGTAGACCGGGAAGATCTCGATGGTGTCGCCGCGGACGCGGAAGGTGCCGCGGGTGAACGCGAGGTCGTTGCGCGTGTACTGGATGTCCACGAAGCGGCGCAGCAGGTCGTCGCGGTCGATCTCGTCACCGACCCGCAGCGGGACCATGCGGTCGACGTACTCCTGCGGGGTACCGAGGCCGTAGATGCAGGAGACCGAGGCGACCACGATCACGTCGCGGCGGGTGAGCAGCGAGTTGGTGGCGGAGTGGCGCAGCCGCTCCACCTCCTCGTTGATCGAGGAGTCCTTCTCGATGTAGGTGTCCGACTGCGGGACGTACGCCTCGGGCTGGTAGTAGTCGTAGTACGAGACGAAGTATTCGACCGCGTTGTTCGGGAGGAGCTCGCGGAACTCGTTGGCCAGCTGGGCGGCCAGCGTCTTGTTCGGCGCCATCACCAGGGTGGGGCGCTGGAGCTTCTCGATCATCCACGCGGTGGTGGCGGACTTGCCGGTGCCGGTCGCGCCGAGGAGGACGACGTCCTTCTCCCCGGCCTCGATGCGCCTGGCCAGGTCGGCGATGGCCGCCGGCTGGTCGCCGCTGGGCTGGTACGGGCTGACGACCTCGAAGGGCGCCACCGTGCGTTCGATGTGGGAAACGGGCCGCATGGACTCAACCGTACGACCCCGCACTGACAACCGGTTCTGATCAGCGGTTCTGCGGTGTGCGGGCGCCGTGGTGGCTCTGCTGACGGCCGACGCGGAGCTGCGGGCGGCGGCTCGGGTGATGGGTGACCTCGTCGGCCGGGACGCCCGGCTTGTGCTCCACGCGGAGCCGGTCGGGCTTGCCCGTGACCATCAGCGGGTCGAAGATCACCACGACGGCGGCCAGGCAGAGGAAGGCGAGCGGGCCGATCAGCATGGGGGCGAGCAGCGAGGCGGGCGAGTCGCCCGGGGACGTCACGCCGGCGCCGTGCAGGTGGACGGTGAGGGCGGCCATGCCGGTGTAGTGCATGCCGCTGACGGCGAGCCCCATGACGAGGCTCGCGCCGACGCTCCACAGGAAGCCGCGGACCTTTCCGGCCGCCCACAGGGCCGAGGTCGCGGCGACGACCCCTATGACGACCGACACGGCCACCATGGCCGTGTCGTACTGCAGGGTTCCGTTGAGGCGCAGCCCGGCCATGCCCAGGTAGTGCATCGAGGCGATGCCCAGACCGGTGATCGTGCCGCCGGTGAAGAGGGCGGTTCCGGTGGCCCCCCGGTAGCCGACTATGAAGATCCCGACGCCCACCATGACGATGGCGAGGCCGAGACTCGCGTAAGTGAGCGGCTTGTCGTAGTGGATCGGCGTCTCCTTGACGCTGAACCCCATCATGGCGACGAAGTGCATGGTCCATATGCCGGAGCCGATCGCCGCCGAGCCGAGGGCGAGCCAGGCGGGGCGCCAGGAGTGGGCCACCAGCATCGCCCGGGTCGTGCAGCGCAGCCCGAGGGCGCCACCGAGGCAGGCCATCAGATAGGCCACCAGCGGGGTGACGACCCCGTAGCTGAATCCGTCGACCGTGCCCTGCATGCGCGGCTGCCCTTCACCGTTTGCGTCCCGGAATATGTGCCGTACGCCCCCGTCCCAGGACCGCCCGAGCGATCAGGGTTGACGCAGAGAGTATGACCCGCACCGGAATGGTCGAACGATTTTCCGGCAAAGAAACACGCCCTTGCCGCAGTTGTGCGGCAACGGTGAGCGGGCTTGGGCGACTCCGTTCGAAGTATGGCCGTCCCGCACCCGCGAGCTGTTGACTCCCTGCTGTCACTCTTGTGCTGTCCGTATTCGTTCGACGTGAGGAATGCGCATGCACGCGCGCGCAGTCGCCGCCACGGCCACCGCGCTGCTGGGAACGGCAGCCCTGCTGAGCCCCGTCCCCGCCGCCCGGGCGGGCGACGCCGCCGAACCCACGGTGCTCGCGCACCGGGGCGCCTCCGCCTACGCCCCCGAGAACACGCTGGCCGCCATCGACAAGGCCGCCGCACTCGGCTTCACCTGGGTCGAGAACGACGTCCAGCGCACCAAGGACGGCCGGCTGGTCGTCATCCACGACGACAGCCTCCGGCGCACCACCGACGCCGCGAAGGTCTTCCCCGGCCGGGCGCCCTGGAAGGTGAAGGACTTCACCGCGGCCGAGGTCGCCCGGCTGGACGCGGGCAGCTGGTTCTCCCCCTCGTACCGGGGCACGAGGGTGCCGACGCTGGCGCAGTACATGCGCCGGGTCGAGCACAACCACGAGAAGCTGCTCCTGGAGATCAAGAACCCCGAGCTGTACCCCGGCATCGAGCAGCAGGTTCTCGGGCTGCTAAGCAACGAGGGCTGGCTGGACCGCCGGCATCTGGACCGGCTCGTCGTGCAGAGCTTCAGCGCGGACAGCCTGCGCACGGTGCACGCTCTGCGGCCCGCCGTGACGACCGGCTACCTCGGTACACCGGCCGTGGGATCCCTCCGTCGGTACGCGGACTTCGTGGACCTGGTCAACCCCTCGGTGGGCTCGGTCTCCGCCGGCTACGTGCGGAGCGTGCACGCGCTCAAGGGGCCGCACGGCCGGCCGCTGCGCGTCTTCACCTGGACGGTGGACGACGCTGTCACCACCTGGAAGGCCGTCGGCTACGGCGTGGACGGGATCATCACCAACAAGCCGGACGTGGTGCGGGCCGCGCTGTGCGCGAGCTGACCGGGGCCGGGGCGGCGGGCATTGTCAGTGGCGGGCCGTACGGTGGGGCGCATGGACAGCGAAGGGCAGTACGGGCAGCGGGTGGTGTGGGCCGTCGTGGGCACCGACATCGGTCCGCTGCTGCTCGCGGCGACCGGCAGCGGCCTGGTCAACGTGGTGTTCCACGCCACAGAGGCGGTGCGCGAGCGAACGGTGGAGCGGCTGGCGGCCCGGCTGGGCACCGAGCCCGTCGAGGATCCCACCGCGCCCGTGCTGGCCGAGGCGATATCCCAGCTGGGGGCCTACTTCGCCGGTCGGCGGCGGGACTTCGACCTGCCGCTGGACTGGTCGCTGATCTCCGGCTTCAACCGGCAGGTGCTGCGCGAACTGGCCGCCGGCGTCCCGTACGGCACGGTGGTCGGGTACGGCGACCTGGCGGGTCGCGTCGGGCAGCCGGGCGGGGCGCAGGCGGTGGGCGCGGCGATGGGCGCCAACCCGCTGCCGGTCGTCGTGCCCTGTCACCGGGTGGTGGAGAGCGACGGCGGGATCGGCGGGTTCGGGGGCGGACTGGAGACCAAGCGGAAGCTGCTCGCCCTGGAGGGCGTGCTTCCCGAGCCGCTGTTCTGAGGCGCCGCTCCCGGGACCTGGCCGTGCGGCGCCCCGCCGGTGCGGTCAGCCGTAGTGCCGTGCCTCGACGACGTTGCCGTCGGGATCCCTGAAGTAGAAGTTTCGCGGGGCCGTGCCGCGGGCGCCGAAGGAGTCGTGTCCGATGTCGGTCATGGGGACGGCGTGCTCGGCGAGGCGTGCGCGCAGGGCGTCGAAGGCGTCGGACGGCAGGGACAGGCAGACGTGGTTGACGGGATGTCCCGCGCTGCCGACCGCGCCGGGAAGAGCGGGCATGCGCTCGGCGAGGGTGTGCGGCGCGAGGTCGATGATGGTCTCCTCGGTGACGCGTACGGAGGGAAAGGGCACCTCTCCCGCGGTGAACTCGGCGACCCGCAGCGGCTCCAGACCGAGCATCCGCTCGTAGAAGCCGGCCGCGGCGGCCGGGTCGGCGACCCAGAGGACGACGTGGTCCAGACGTACCGGGTGATTCGTCATACCGCCCAGGCTGGTGGCGTCCCCCACAGGCCGCAAGCGTTTAACGGGGTACGGCCCCCGCCAGAGATGAGGGAAGACCGACGGACAGGAGGCAGGCGTGGTGCTGGTGGTGTCGGAAGAGGTCGGGGAAGCACTCCGCGCGGGCCGCGCGGTGGTCGCCCTGGAGTCCACGATCATCGCGCACGGGCTGCCGCGCCCGCGCAACCTCCAGGTGGCGCTGGAGCTGGAGGACACGGTACGGCGGGCGGGCGCGGTGCCCGCGACCATCGCCGTGCTGGACGGGCGGCCCCGTGTCGGCCTGGACAAGGACCAGTTGGAGCGGATCGCCAACGAGGACGGGATCCGCAAGCTGGGCCACCGCGACCTGCCGCTTGCGGTTGCCGCGGGCGCGAGCGGGGCGACCACGGTGTCGGCGACGGCGCAGCTGGCGGCGCTGGCCGGCCTCCGGGTGTTCGCGACGGGCGGTCTCGGTGGGGTGCACCGTGAGTGGACGGCGACCCAGGACGAGTCCGCCGACCTGGGTCTGCTGGCCCGCACCCGGATCACGGTGGTGTGCGCCGGCGTGAAGTCGATCCTCGACGTGCCGGCGACCCTCCAGCGCCTGGAGACCCTGGGGGTGGCCGTCGCGGGCTACGGCACCGACCGCTTCCCCGGCTTCTATCTGTCCGACTCCGGGCATCCGGTGGACTGGACGCTCCGGACCCCGGAGCAGGTCGCGGACGTCATGCGGGCACAGGACGCGCTGGACGCGGCGGACTCGGCGCTGATCGTCGCCAACCCCGTCCCGGAGGCGGAGCAGCTCGACCCCGCGCTGCACGCCCGCGTGCTCGCCGACGCGCTGCACGCGTGCGAGGCGGAAGGGATCACCGGCCAGGCGGTCACGCCGTTCCTGCTCGGCCATCTGGTCCGGCACACGGACGGCGCCTCGCTGGAGGCCAACCTGGCGGCCGTGCGTGGCAACGTCGGGCTGGCGGCACGGATCGCCGCGGCGTGGGCCAGGGGGTGACGACCGGGCGGGCGGCGGCGGCGCCGGACGGGACGACGGCGGCTCGTGGGGAGGCGGCGGGCGGGGCGCTGCTGGTCGTCGGGGACGTCGTCACCGACGTGGTCGCGCGCTACCGGGGGCCGCTCGCGGTCGGCACCGACACGGCCGCCGTGATCCGCACCCTGCCGGGCGGGGCGGGCGCCAACGTGGCCTGCTGGGCAGCGCACACGGGCTGTGCGGACGTCCGGCTGCTGGGGCGGGTGGGTGCGGACTCGGCCCGGTGGCACGAGCGGGAACTGGCCGCCGCCGGGGTGCGGCCCCGGCTCGTGGTGGACCCCGAGGCCGCGACGGGGACGGTGATCTGCCTGGTCGACAACGGCGCCTCGGCCGAGCGGACCTTCCTCACGGACAGCGGGGCGTCCCTGCGCCTGGAGGTCGCCGACTGGTCGGACGCGCTGCTCGACGGGGTGGCCCGGCTGCACCTGTCCGGCTATCTGCTGTTCTCCGAGCCGAGCCGGGCTCTGGTGGCGACGGCCCTGGCGGCGGCCCGCGCGCGTGGCGTGCCGGTGAGCCTGGACCCGGCGTCGGCCGGGTTCCTGGTGGCGCTGGGCGTGGACCGCTTTCTGGCGCTCGTCGAGGGGGTGGACGTCCTGCTGCCGAGCCGGGACGAGGCCTGTCTGCTGACGGGGCTGCCCGATCCGGCGGACGCCGCGGCCAAGCTGAGCCGCCTGGTGCCGCTGGTGGTGGCCAAGGCGGGGGCGGACGGCGCGCTGGTGGCCCGGGCGGGCCGCGTCCTCGCACACGTCCCGGCCGCGTCGGCGACGCCCCGGGACACCACGGGCGCCGGTGACGCCTTCACCGGGGCGTTCCTCGCCGCGCTGGTCGCCGGCGCGGACGCCCAGGAGGCGGCGGCGCTGGGTTGCCGGGCGGGCGCGCGGGCGGTGGAACGCGTGGGCGCGAGACCGCCCGCCCGCGGCTGACGCCGGCCCCGCCCCGCCCCGCGCGGCGGGCCTACGCCTTGCGGCCCCACGCGGAGATCATCGGGGCCGTGGCGAGGTCCATGCTGCCCGTCGCCACGTTGGCCAGGTGCTGGTCGACGTCCTCGTCGGTGGCGAGGCCGGCCGCGACGAGCCGGCCCCGGATCTGCTGGACGGTGGCGGTCTCCAGGGCGGTGCAGGCGGGCGAGGCCACCGGGAAGTAGGCGTCGGCCGCCACGTCGTGCAGCCCGGCCTCGCGGAGCAGCCGGGGAAGCTTGCGGCCGTACGACAGGTCGGCGCCGCGTTCGGCGAGGAGCTTGCGGAAGCCCTGGCGCAGGCGGTTGGCGAGCTGCTGTTCGGGGCCGTACTCGTAGGGGCAGGTGAGGGGCTGGAGGGCGGGGTCGGCGTCCTCGATCAGCAGTCGGCCGCCGGGGCGCAGAGCCTTGATCATGGAACGCAACGCCCTTTCCCGGTCCGGCACATGGACCAGGACGAGCCGGGCGTGCACCAGGTCGAAGTCCTCCCCCGGCGGCTCCTCGGCGCCGACGTCGTGGGTGCGGACCTCGACGGGCGGGTGGGCGGCCGTGGCGAGCAGCGAGGTGTCGATGTCGGTGGCGACGACGCGTCCCGTCGGTCCGACCTTCCCGGCCAGCCAGGACACCACGGAGGTGCCGCCGGCGCCGACTTCCCAGCAGCGCCCGCCCGGTCCGAGACCGAGCGCGTCGAGGTGGCGGAAGGTGGTCGGATCGAAGAGGTCCGCGAAGGCGTCGAAGCGCTGTCCGGCCTCGCTCTGGCGGTTGTCGAGGAGGTATCCGTCGGCCTGTGTCATGAAGCGATGATTTCAGTTGCCCGGCTCACGCCTCGGGAACCCGGCCCGGGAGTCCGTCGTCCACAGGCGGGAACCAACCGGAACTCGCCGTTCCCACAGGCTTACCCGTGTCTCACACCGGGCTGGCAGACTGGCCGGGCAGGGCGGGAAGCGTTGCGCGAGTGGATCCATGCAAGGAGATCCGGATGACGATGGCAGGGAATCTGCGGAAGGTCACAGGGCTGGGCAGGACCGGCGGCCTGCGCAGGGTCGCGCGGCTGGCCCGGCGGCGGCCCCGCGTCGACCTGAACCATCACGCACGGTCCCCGCTGGGCTCCTCGGTGGTCAACTGCGTGACGTACGAGGACGGGGTGCGGGTTCCGGAGTGCAGCGATCTGTTCTCCGCGGTGGAGCGGGTGCGCAAGCGGGGCGAGGGGTTCGTCTGGCTGGGGCTGCACGAGCCGACGGACAGCGAGTTCGCGGGCATCGCCGAGCTGTTCGACCTGCATCCGCTGGCCGTGGAGGACGCGGTCGAGGCCCATCAGCGCCCGAAGGTGGAGCGGTACGGCGAGACGCTGTTCGCGGTGTTCAAGACGGTCTGCTACGTCGAGCACGAGAAGCTGACCGCGACCAGCGAGGTGGTCGACACCGGCGAGATCATGGTGTTCGTCGGCGAGGACTTCGTGATCACGGTGCGGCACGGCCGGCACGGCTCGCTGGGGCCGCTGCGCGAGGAGCTGGAGGCCGCGCCGAGCCAGCTCGCCAAGGGGCCGGCGGCGGTGCTGCACGCCATCGCGGACCACGTGGTCGACGACTATCTGAGCGTCACGGACGCGGTTCAGGGCGACATCGACCAGGTCGAGGCGGCCGTCTTCGCGGAGAACGGCGCACGGACCGACCCGGGGCGGATCTACCAGATGAAGCGTGAACTCCTGGAGCTGAAGCGGGCGGTGGTGCCGCTCGGCCGGCCGATGGAGGAGCTGACCACCCAGCCCATAAGGGTGATCTCCCCGGAGATACAGGCCTACTTCAGGGATGTGCTGGACCACCTGATGCGGGCGAAGGAACAGATCGCGGCCTTCGACGAGTTGCTCAACTCCATCCTTCAGGCGCATCTGGCGCAGGTGACGGTCGCGCAGAACGAGGACATGCGGAAGATCACGGCCTGGGCCGCGGTGATCGCCGTGCCGACGATGGTCTGCGGTGTGTACGGCATGAACTTCGATCACATGCCGGAGCTGCACTGGCGGTTCGGCTATCCGCTCGTCATCGGCGTCATATCCGTGGCGTGCCTGGTGCTGTACCGCGGCTTCAGGCGCAACGGCTGGCTCTGAGCCGCCGGGCCGCACCGGTGCTGAGCGGGGGCCCGATCCGGTCCGCGGACCGCTCGGCCGCTCGGCCGATCAGCCGCTCCATGCCGGATGCCGCGGGTCGTCGGCGCGGACCAGGATGTCGGCGGTGCCGGCCGGGTCGGTCTCGGCCGCGTAGCGCTCGAAGGCTGGGAGGGTCCAGTGGTCGGTCTCGGGGGTACTGCGGCGCAGGGCGCCGGGGGTCAGGAGGAGGTGGACGGTCAGGTCGAACGGGAACCAGTGCCGCAGCAGGAGCGGTCCGTGCAGCAGCAGGAGGCCGCCGGGCGGAAGCTGGACATAGGGGCTGCGGGTGGCGCGGTCGGTGGCCGGGTCCCACAGGTCGGGCAGGACGCGGCCGGTCCCGCCGGGGTCGAGAGGGCCGAAGACCTCCCGCCACAGGGCGTTGGTGTCGAACCAGCCGCCGTAGTACGACTCCGCGTCGCGCCTGCCGTGCTCCAGGCGCAGTGAGGCGGGGCGCAGGAAGCCCCCGGTGCCCACGACGAGCGACGGCCGGCCCCGTACCCGCAGCGCCTCACCGACACGTTCCGCCAGGTCGCCGGGGAGGGCGGCCGGGGCGCCGTCGAAGGCGACGCGTGGCCAGGCACTCCCGTCGGCGGGCTTCAGTTCGGCCAGCCGCTCGGCGAGCCGGTCGGCGAGCCGGTCCCAGGTGATCGCTTCGAGTCGCACAGGATCATGATGCCGGGTCGGCCGTTCGGGGACGCCGGGGGTTGGTTCCGGGGCGGGCTCGGGTGCCGGCCGGCGGGACGGGACGCGAGCCGGGCGGGAGGCTGCCGACGCCCGGCCGGCCGGGGGTGCGAACGACGTGAGATCAGCCCTCGGTGAGGGGAAAGTACCGCATATGACACGCCTCGCAACTCCCCCTCACCACGGTGGACTTCTGGTCGTGCAGCCGCTGCGGCACAAGCGGTGTGCGGCGTGCCGGCGGGGGCCGTTGTCGCTGCTGGTCGTGGAGGACGGGGTGCCGCGGTGCCTCGAGTGCGCGGATCTCGGGCATCTGGTGTTCCTGCCCCGGGGCGACACGGCACTGACCCGGCGGTCGCGGGAGGAGAGCGCGCTGTCGGCGGTGGTGGTCCGTTTCAACCGGCGCAGGAGCCGGTACGAGCGGCAGGGCGTTCTGGTCGAGGAGGCCGCGCTGGCCCGGGCCGAGGCGCGGTGCCTGGCCGACGCCGAGGCACGGCGGCGGCGCCGGGCGCGGGACGCGAAGCGGCGGGCGGCCGAGGACGTGCGGTTCACGGAGGCGTTCGCGGCGGAGATCCTGCGCCTGTTCCCGGGCTGTCCGGTGGAGCGGGCCGGGGCGATCGCGGCCCACGCGTCGGTGCGGGGCAGCGGGCGGGTCGGGCGGACCGCGGCCGGGCGGGCGCTGACGGAGGGCGCGGTGGTCTCGGCGGTGGTGGCGGGGGTACGGCACGTGGACACGCCGTACGACCAGCTGCTGATGGGCGGGGTACCGCGGTACGAGGCGCGGCGGCGGATCGCGCGGACGGTGGAGGCGGTGCTGCGGGAGTGGGAGGCCGGGGTGACGATCCGCCTGACCGGGTGACGGCGGGCGTGGCGGCGCCGCGACGGCTTGCAGGGGCCGGGCCGCGGTGGCGGGCAGGAGAGCAGACAGGAGTGGGGACGGAGGTATGGAGGTGGGCGGTGGATCCGGCCGGAAGTGCATTCAGATGTGTGTCCGGATGGGGATGGGGACGGGCTGGACGGGTTGCCCAGTCATGGGGAGGGGTGACCCGTGGTAACTGATCCGGGAGGCGGAGGAGTCCAGGGACGAGAGCGGGGGTGGTGGTCGTGATCGACGGGCCGTACTACGTGCTGGTCCTGTCGGGGGTGCTGGGGGCCGGGCTGGTGGCGGGGGTGTTCTGCGGGTTCTCGACCTTCGTGATGCGCGGGCTGGCGTCGTTGCCGCCGGCGCAGGGGGCCGCCGCGATGAACGCGATCAACCGGGCGGCCCTGACCCCGGTGTTCATGATGGTGTTCGTGGGGTCGGCGGTGGTGTGCGCGATGATCGCGGTGGTGACGTTCGTGGTGTGGCCGGACGACGGGAAGGTGGCGCTGCTGCTGGGCAGCGGGCTGTACCTGTTCGGTTCCTTCGGGCTGACCGTGATGGCGAACGTGCCGCGGAACGAGGCGCTGGCCAAGCTGGAGCCGGACGCCCCGGAGGCCGCCTCCTACTGGCCGGTGTACGTGCGTGAGTGGACGTTCTGGAACCACGTGCGCACGGTCGCCTCGGCCGCGACGGCGGTCGTCTATGTACTGGCCCTGTCCTGAGGGGTTCACTGGCCTGGATCCCCTCTGGCACCGGGCTGGCAGCCTGCTGGCTCCCTGCTGAGGAGTCCCCGCCGGAAAGCGCTCTCGGCCACTCTGCGGGCGTCCCCGAGGGGACGTATCGTGGCCGAAAGAGTGCCGCCCGATGAAGCACGGCCTGGGGTACCGCACGCGAGGAAGACGACCATGGCCGATCCCAAGGGGTTCATGACCACGCCGCGCGAGGAGTGGCCGCGGCGGCCCGTCGAGGAGCGGGTCCGGGACTGGGACGAGGTGTACGTCCCCGGCGCCCTGCTGCCGATCATCAGCAAGCAGGCGGACCGCTGCATGGACTGCGGGGTGCCGTTCTGCCACGATGCGTGTCCGCTGGGCAACCTCATCCCCGAGTGGAACGACCTGGTGTCGCGGGAGGACTGGCGGGCGGCGAGCGACCGGCTGCACGCCACCAACAACTTCCCGGAGTTCACCGGGCGGTTGTGCCCGGCACCGTGCGAGGCGGGGTGCGTGCTCGCGATCAACCAGCCCGCGGTCACGATCAAGAACGTCGAGTGTGCCATCGCGGACCGCGCCTGGGCGGAGGGGTTCGCCTCGCCGCGGCCGCCGGAGCGGTTGTCGGGACGGACCGTGGCGGTGATCGGGTCCGGGCCGACGGGGCTCGCGGCCGCACAGCAGCTGACCCGGGCCGGTCACACGGTCGCCGTGTACGAGAAGGACGACCGGCTGGGCGGGCTGATGCGCTACGGCATCCCGGAGTTCAAGATGGAGAAGCGCCATCTGGAGCGGCGGCTGGGCCAGATGCGGGCCGAGGGGACGAAGTTCCGTACCTCGGTGGCGGTCGGGCGGGACCTGCGAGCGGCGGAGCTGCGGACCCGGTACGACGCGGTGGTGATCGCGACCGGGGCGACGGCGTGGCGGGAACTTTCGGTACCGGGCCGGGAGTTGGACGGAATACACCAGGCGATGGAGTATCTGCCGCTGGCCAACCGGGTGTGCGAGGGGGATCTGCCCGAGTCGCCGATGTCGGCGGCCGGGAAGCACGTGGTGATCGTGGGCGGGGGTGACACGGGGGCGGACTGCCTGGGGACGGCGTTGCGGGAGCGGGCCGCGTCGGTGACCCAGTTGGACATCTACGCGCAGCCCGGCGCGGAGCGGGACGAGGACATCGAGCCGTGGCCGACGTACCCGAAGATCTACCGGCTGTCGGCGGCGCACGAGGAGGCGCGGGACCTGGAGGCGGCGCCCTCGGCGGACGCGGACGCCCGGTTGTTCGCGGCGTCGACGCTCCGTTTCACGGGTGACGGCAGCGGGCACGTGCGGTCGCTGCATCTGGTGGAGGTTGACGAGGCACGGCTGCCGGTGCCGGGGACCGGGCGGACGCTCCCGGCCGACCTGGTGCTGCTGGCGCTCGGTTTCTCCGGGCCCGACCGGGAGGACGGGCTCATCGACCAGCTGGGCGTGGCGACGGAACCGCGCGGCACCGTCTCCCGGGACGCGGGCTTCGCCACGAACGTGCCGGGCGTGTTCGCCGCCGGGGACGCGGCTCGCGGGCAGTCGCTGATCGTGTGGGCGATCGCCGAGGGGAGGGCGGTGGCGGCGGCCGTCGACCACTACCTGACAGGGGATTCGCGACTGCCGTGGCCGATATCGCCGCACGACCGGCCGATGACGGTGTAGCGGCCGGGAAAGCACCGGGGCAGGGACCAGGGCAGGGCCTGGGACCAGGGCAGGGCCGGAGGGGGCTACGGCTTGCGCGCCACCGCCCCGTAGCCCGGGATCACCCCGTCGTCCTGTCCCGGTACCGGCTCGCCCAGTTCCGGGTGCCAGTGGTGGACGACCGACACGCCCGGTTCGACCAGTTCGAGGCCGTCGAAGAAGCGGCCGAACTCGGCGCGGGAGCGCAGCGCCAGCGTGACCCCGGCCGCCCTGAGTTTCGCGACGGCCGCGGCCGACTCCTCCGGGGTGAAGTCGGCCGTGGCGTGGGTCATCATCAGGTAGCTGCCGGAGGGCAGTTGGGAGAGCAGCCGGCCGACCAGTTCGTGCGCCCCGTCCTCGTCGGAGACGAAGTGGAGCAGGGCGACGAGTGACAGCGCGACCGGGCGGTCGAGGTCCAGGACCGCCCGGGCGCCGGCGACGATCGCCGCCGGGTCGCGCACGTCGGCCTGGAGGTACTCCGTCGCGCCCTCGGGCGTGCCGCGCAGCAGGGCCGCCGCGTGCGCGAGCACGATCGGGTCGTTGTCGCAGTACACCACCCGGGCGTCGGGCGCGAGGCCCTGGGCGACCTGGTGCAGGTTGGGTTCGGTCGGGATGCCCGTGCCGACGTCCAGGAACTGCCGTACGCCGTGCTCGGCCAGCCACCGGGTGGCACGGTGCATGAAGGCGCGGTTGACCCGCGCCATCACCGGCACCCGGGGATCGAGGGCGAGCATCTGCCGGCCCATCTCCTCGTCGACGGGATAGTTGTCCTTGCCGCCGAGATACCAGTCGTACATGCGCGCCGGGTGCGGCTTGCTGGTGTCGATCACGAGGCACTCCGTAGACGTCGGACACGGACGATGATCAATTCAGCACCATTACAAAGAACTTGAACAAGAACAAAGAAGAGCGCGGAAAAGCAGGCAGAGGGGGACAGGGAGGTTCAGGAGAGCAGGAAGTCGGCCTCCCCCGCCTTGGCGCCCTGGATGAAGGCCGTCATCTCGTCCGTGGTGTAGATCAGCGCCGGCCCGTCCGGGTCGGTCGACTGGCGGACGGCGATCCGGCCGTCGGCCAGCTTCATCGCCTCCAGGCAGTTGCCCCCGTTGCCGCCGCTCCACGGCTTGTGCCAGCCCTCGCTGCCCAGTTCCCGGGCAGGCATGCCGTTGTAGATCCGCTCGGTGCGGTTCCGCGGCCCGGACTGGGGCTTTATGCGATCCATTCACAGCTCCTTGCGGAGATCCCGGAGGATCTCCTTCGTGCGTTGTGCCGTAGCGGCCTGCGCCGCCATGCGGTCCATGACTTCGAGGTGGGTCGCCACCTCGGTGCGCGCGTCCAGGTAGACGGCGCCGGTCAGGTACTCGCTGTAGACCATGTCCGGCAGTTCGGGCATGGCGAATCGGAACAGCACGAAGGGCCCGTACGTCCCCGGGTGCGGCCCGCTGGAGAACGGGGCGACCTGGAGCGTCACATTGGGCAGCTTCGTGATGTCGAGCAGTCGGTCGATCTGCGCGCGCATCACCTCCGGACCGCCGACCGGGCGGCGCAGGGCGGTCTCGTCCATCACCGCCCAGAAGCGCGGGGCCTCGGCACGGGTGAGCAGTTGCTGGCGCTGCATGCGCAGGGCGACGTGGCGTTCGATCTCCTCGGGCTCGGTCTGGCCGACGGCGCCGGACTTCAGCACTCCGCGGGCGTAGTCCTCGGTCTGCAGCAGGCCGGGCACGAAGTGCGGCTCGTAGGAGCGGATCAGGCTGGCCGCGCCCTCCAGGCTGACGTACATCGAGAACCAGTTCGGCAGGATGTCGTGGAACCGCTGCCACCAGCCGGGCCGGTTGGCCTCCTCGGCGAGGCGGACGAAGAGGTCGGCCTCGTCGTCGGTCACCCCGTAGGCCTTCAGGAGCAGTTGGAGGTACGGGATCTTGAGGGCGACCTCGGCCATCTCCATCCGGCGGACCGTGGCGGGCGCCACGCGGAGCACCCGGGCGGCCTCCTCACGCTTGAGCCCCGCGCGTTCCCGCAGGTCGAGGAGGCGCCGACCGAGGACCACCTGGCCCACCGTCGGCGCGGACCGCGGCTCGCTCACGCTCCACCTCCACGAAGTTCCCTGTTCCCGGGCCGGGTTCGCCGGCGCCCCGGCCGTCACACACATGCACGGTCCCGCACACACACGGTCACGCGCACACAGTCATCCACACACAGCCATGCACACACAGCCGTGCACAGATGGTCACGCACATACAGGTGTCACCCGGCATGCTGACAGCCCAGCGGCGCCATTCGAAGACTCATTCGAAGGTCCGACAGAATGACCGAAACAATCAATAAGACCGAATTGGCCGGAACAGCCGGAACATCCTGCTCGGTCGCATCGATCGCATTGGCCGGATCGGTCCGCCGGATCCTCACTGATCCCAACTGGCGCCGCTCGACATGCTGTTGCGAGCAGTGTGCCACGGCCTTTCACCGCGTCACACAGCACTCTGCATTTTTCAGAGTGACACTTGCCAAGTGTTCACGGCGGGGAGATAGTGGCAAGCGTGATTCCGTCCGCGCCCTTAGGAACAGACGCCGCCGCAGACCGGTTCGGTCTCGGCGCTGATGGGGGTCCTCCCGTGCGAACTCGTTCGACCGTGGAGGAGGCAGCCGGCCCGGGCGAGGGCACTGCCCTGCGCCGCTTCCGGTTCGAACTGGCCGCTCATCCCGGTTCCCCCGCCCAGGCGAGACGCCTGGTGCGTGCCCGGCTGACCGGCTGGTCGGTCTGCGCGGACACCTGCGACACCGCCGCCCTGGTCATATCCGAGCTGGTCACCAACGCGATCGTGCACACCGCGAGCAGTCGCGTCGTGTGCGAGTTGCACGACCACGACGACACGGTGCGCATCGCCGTGCAGGACGAGGGCTGTGCGCCCGACGAGCCCCACCCGTCCCCACAGCGCCCGGAGGAGGAGCACGGGAGGGGGTTGCTCCTCGTCGAGGCGCTGTGCCAGGCCTGGGGGGCTCAGGAGCACGGGTCCGGGCTGCTGGTCTGGGCGGAGTTGCGCCGGACCGACGCCGTCCGGGACACCGCCGAGCCGTGCAACGACCTGGGCTGGGGGGCGCGCCCCGCACCGGGTCCGTCGCGCGGCTCCTCCCACGAACCGGCGCACACGCCGGCGCCCCGGCCGTCGCCGGGCTCCGGCGCGGCGGGGCGGGCCGCGGCGCTGCCGATGCCCCGGCGGAGGCAGTCGTGAACGGCGCGTCCGGCTCCGGCCGTTCCCTGGGCCTCGACACGCTGATCCGCCTGAGGCGGGACCGGCGGCCGTCGCCCGCGGACGGTGCCGGCGGGTCGTTCCCGGTGCCCGAGGGCATGACCGCGCCGCTGGGCTGCGACGCGGTGGCGGTACCGGCGCGGCTCGGGCCGCTGGTGGTGCCGCGGCTGCCGCGGGTGGGATGCGTGTACGCCGATGGCACGCACTGGTGGTGGATCGTCCCGACGGATTCCGACGACGCCCTCACCTGGCCCGCCCCGGCCCATTACGGTCCGGGCGCCCCGCTTCCCGGTACCGCCCGCCTGATCCACCGCCCCGAGGGCACGGTGCCGTACACCCCGCCGATCCCGCTGTACCTCGCGCTGTGCCGGGTCACCGGCACGACACCGGAGTGGTCCCGCCCCCTGAGCGCGTGACACCGCGCGGCCCCGCCCGGCAGCTCCGGGCGCGGCTTCCCCGCGGCTCCGTACCGCCTCGTGCCGTACCCCTCCCGCACTCCCCCGTGCCCCGCGAGCCTCGGCACGCGCCCTGCCGGGTGACGACTGCGCCCGCGATAGTGGCCGTTCGTCCACGGACACCGACCCTGCCCGCGGACGGACACGGTACGGACGCGGCCGGAGACGGACACGGTACGGACGCGGACGGACACGGTCTCGGCCCCGGGGAGGATCGCGGTGAGGAAGAGGCGGGAGACGGCGGCGCCAGAGACGTCGGAGTCCGAGCAACTGCTGTTCGGCGGACCGCTCCGCTACGACATGGGCTGGAGCCAGCACGGCAACGCCTTCCTGGAGCTGGACTTCCGCGCCATGATGACCAGGCTGCCCGGCATGCTCGCGTCCAGTCTGCGGCTGGCCCGGCAGGCGGACGCCGGGGCCGCGCGGATCGTGCTGGCCGCGCAGGTGGGCGTCGGGGTGGCCCAGGCCGTGAGCCTGCTCGCCGTGAACAGCGTGCTCGGCCGGCTGATCGGCACCGGCACCATCGAGGAACGGCTGCGCAGCGCCGCCCCCGCCCTGGTGGCCATGGCCGCCGTCCTGTTCGTGGCCGCCCTGCTGCGTGCCGCGTCGACGTACGCCACCGGCCGCCTGGAGCCCAAGGTCGAGCGGGTGGCGACCGAGATGTACCTGGAGCGGGCCGCGGCCGTCGAACTCGCCGCGATCGAGGACCACGCCTTCCACAAGCTGCTGGACACCGCTCAGTACGGCGCCTCCTCGGCGCGCCGCATGATCATGTACGGCACACGCGTGGTGAACGCGCTGATCTCGCTGATCACCGCGGCCGGTGTGCTGACGGTGCTGCACCCGGCCCTGCTGCCGCTGCTGATCACGATGACGATCCCGAGCGCCTGGGGCGCCCTGACCAACGCCCGGCGCCGCTACGAGTCGTACCACACCTGGGTGCAGCACGCCCGCGCCGGCCACCTGATCAGCGCCCTGCTCACCGAGCCGGAGGCGGCGCCGGAGATCCGGGTGCACGGGGTCGGCCCGTTCCTGCTGCGGCACTACCGGGCGATGTCGGAGACGGCGGAGGCGGAACAGGCCCGGCTGGCCCGGCTCGCGGCCCGTACCGGCCTGATCGCGGCGGCCTGGACCGGCCTCGCGACCGTCGCCACGTACGCGACGCTCGGCGGACTGCTGCTGAGCGGGGCCATGGCCCTGTCGGTGGCCGGTACCGCGGTGATCGCGATCCGCAGCGGCTCGGCGAGCCTCAACACCCTGGTGCTGGAGATCAACACGCTGCACGAGGAGGCGCTGTTCGTGGGCGACCTGGAGCGGCTATACGTCGAGGCGGCGCAGCGGGCGATCCCGCTCGGCGGTGACCCGCTGCCCGAGGATCCCGAGGAGATCCGCTTCGAGAACGTCACCTTCACCTATCCGGGTGACCATCCGGACGACACCGTCCGCCCCGCCCTGGACGACGTCACGCTCAGCATCCCCCTCGGCCGGATCGTCGCCCTGGTCGGCGAGAACGGTTCCGGCAAGACCACCCTGGTCAAGCTGCTGGCCGGGCTGTACCAGCCGGACCGCGGCCGCATCCTGTGGGACGGCGTGGACGCGGCGCGGGCCGACCGGCAGCGGCTCGCCGAACGCATCGCCATGGTCGCGCAGAACTTCAAGCGCTGGCCGTTCACCGCCAAGGTCAACGTGGCCGTCGGCCGCTCGTCGGCGCCGCTCACCGACGAGCGGCTGGCCGCGTCGGTGGCGGAGGCGGGCGCGCAGGAGGTGGTGGAGGACCTGCCGCGCGGTCTGGACACCCTGCTGGCCCGCCACTTCAGCGGCGGGCACGAGCTGTCCGGCGGCCAATGGCAGCGGCTGGGCATCGCGCGGGCCGCCTACCGGCGCGGGCACATCCTGATCGTGGACGAGCCGACGGCCGCCCTGGACGCCCGGGCCGAGCTGGAGGTCTTCGAGAAGATCCGCGCGCTGGCGGGCAACGGCCAGACCGTCGTGCTGATCACGCACCGGCTGGCGTCGGTCCGCCACGCGGATCTGGTGCACGTCCTCGACCAGGGGCGGCTGGTGGAGTCGGGCACCCCGGACGAACTCCTGGCCAGCGGCGGGGTCTACGCGGAGCTGTACGCGCTCCAGGCGGACCAGTTCACGGTGAAACTGCCGGTCCGCAAGGTCGGTTAGCGGTCGGGGGCCGGTGTCGGGGGCTGCCGGTCGGCCGTCGGAGGCGGGTCAGCCCTCGGCTCCGCCGGTGCCGCGCACGATGACCAGGAACGTGTCCGTGGCCAGATCCATCACGACCTCGGCGGGCAGCCCTTCGAGCCGCCGGGCCTGCGCGAACTCCTCCGCAGGCCATGATCCTCGCGGTCCGCCTGCGGGAAAGCGCTCGAGCACGGTTCGCCCGTTCACCATCCTGCACCTCCAGAAATGCGTCGTACCTGTAGGAGTTAACGCTCTGGAGAACGCGAACGGCTCGCCCGGTGACGCTACTGAGACATACCCGACACACGGTCGGCGCGGACGGTGAGGGTCCGTTGACTTTCGGTTGGTTCCCGGCCATTTCCGTGACCGGTTGTGTCAGTCCTCGTACTCGTCGTGATAACGGACGCGGTCACCGCCCTCCGGCAGCCGGCCGAGCGCGGTCAGGTCGAGCAGGGAGGTGGCCGGGCCGAGTCCGTCGAGGCCGCGGTCGTACACCGAGTAGGTGTGGAAGACCCGTTCGTGCTCCCGCAGGAAGCAGCTGATGCCGGGCCGTTCGACGGGTTCGTCGTCCACGACGATGGTCGCCTCGAAGTCGCGGTTGAAGTCGCGGTCGAAGTCGGAGTGGCAGGACGAGTACCAGGGCAGCGTCCAGCCCATCCGCGCCTTGAACGGCAGGATCCTGGTGAACGGCGCCCGGGAGACCGCCGCGAACGAGGTGCCGCGCGCCCGCAGATGGGCGAGGTGGCCGATCTGGTCCAGGAAGGCGGCGCAGCAGGGGCAGCCGGCCTCCCACTCCGGGGCGAACATGAAGTGGTGGACGACGAGTTGGGCCCGCCCGTCGAAGAGGTCCAGCAGGGTCGCCTTGCCGTCGCCGCCCTCGAAGACGTACCCGGGGTCCACCTCGACCATGGGCAGCCTGCGCCGCTCGGCGCTCAGTGCGTCCCGCGCCCGCGTGAGTGCCTCCTCCTTGCGCAGCAACTCCGCTCGCGCGGCGCGCCACCGCTCACGCGAGACGATCTCCGGAAGCGACATGGGCCCTCCTGTACGACGGTCGGTTCCGGGTGGTGACCGCGGGAGGGAAGAGAACTCATCGGCGCGGCCGGGTTTTTTTCCGTACCTTTCGTACTCCCCGTGCCGCCGCAGCCGCGTGTCCGTCAGGTGTCGTACTCCTGGCTGCGCCGTCCGTGTCCGCGGTCGACGGGCCCGGGCAGCCGTTGCGCCGGCTCCCGGACGACCGAGGGCAGGTCGAGGGTGAGCAGTTCACGGCCGCCTCAGGACGCGGCGACCGCGCATCCGGTCCGGGCCTTGTCGCGCGGCGGCCCGGGCGAGCACGCCGGCCGCGCCGTCTCCTGGAAGGAGCCCGGCATGCTCCTGGGCACCTGGAACCTCGAAAACCTCTACCGGCCCGGCAAGCCCCTACGGCCCCAAGGACAAGTCCGCCTACGAGGCGAAGCTCGCCACCCTGGCCGCCGTGATCGGGACGCTGGACGAGGCGCTGCTCGGCGTGCAGGAGGTCGGCGACCCCGGCGCCCTGGCGGACCTGGCCGAACTGCTGGGCCCGAGCCGGCGGTTCGCCCTGTCCTCGCACCCCGACGGCCGGGGCATCCGGGTCGGCTTCCTGGCCCGTGCCGAGCTGCCGCCGGCCGCCGACACGGCCGCGTTCCCGGCCGCCCTGCACCCGGTGCAGACGGACGACTCGGGCGCGACCGCCGCGCAGACCGGGCGCGGCTTCCTGGCGGTCACGGTGCAGGCCCCGGCCGGACCGCTCACGGTGGCCGTGGCCCACCTCGAGTCCAAGCTCCTGACCTGTCCCGGCGACCGCTTCCACCCGCACGACGAGGGCGAACGGGCGCGCTACGGGGCGTACGCCCCTCTACCGGCGCGCCGCCGAGGCGACGGCGCTGCGGGCGCTGGCGGCCGGGCTGCTCGCCGGGCAGGGCACCTCCCGCGATGTCGCGGTCCTCGGCGACCTCAACGACGAGGTGCAGGCGGCCATCCACCCAGATCCTCCTCGGCCCGCCCGGCTCCGAACTCGGCACCCCCGGCTACGACCGTCCGGACCAGGGCGACGCCGTGCGCCTGTGGGACGTCGCCCCGCGCATACCGGCCGAGCAGCGCTACTCCCGCGTCGACTCCGGGCGGCACGAGCTGATCGACCACATCCTCCTCAGCCACCGCCTCGTCCACCGCCTGACGGAGGCGGGCACGGGCCTGCCTGGCACCACCGCACCGCCGGACCTGCCGTCGGCGGGTGCGGATCCGGCGACGCGGCGCGGGGTCGCCGGGTCGGACCACGCGCCGGTGTGGGCACGCTTCGACTGAGGCGCGGCCCACCCACCCGGCCTTCAGGCCGCGACCGGCATGCGTGGCACCGCGACGCCGAGCCGCCGCCCGCCGCGCTCCAGCTCCGCTGCCAGATCACCGAGTTGCCGGGTGTGCCGGGCGGTCAGCCGTCCCGTCTCGTCGAGGTGCACGGCGCATGCGGTGGTCGTGTCCACGAGCCGTTCGAGTACGGCGGCCACCGCGTCCGTGCCCTCGGTGTGCCGGGCGAGGGCGGGGAGTTCGGCGGCGGCGAGCGCGATGGCGGTGCGGGCCTCGGCGAGGGTGCGGTAGGCCTCGCGGCGCAGGGCCCAGCGTTCGCCCCGGTCGTCCGACCCGCTCAGGACGTGGTCGAGGTAGGCGTGCGCGGCCCGGCCGGCCGACGCGAGCCGGGCCCGTACGCCGCCGCCCCGCCGCCCAACCATCGGCAGGTGGCCGACGATCAGCACGAGCGCGCAGGCCAGCAGCGTCTCGCCGATCCGGCTGACGGAGGCCTGGGGTTCGCCGCCGACCATGACGAGGGCGAGCACGAGGACGGTGACGACGGCGGTCTGGGCGCCGAAGTGCCGGGTGGCGACCGGGATGAGCGCCCCGCAGACGGCGACCAGCGCGACGAGTCCCCCGGGCCGGGGCAGTACGGCGGCGAAGCCCGCGAAGACGAGGGCGCCGAGCACGGTTCCGGCGGCCCGGCACAGCACCCGGGAGGCGAGCGGCCCGAGGTCGGGCTTGACGAGGAAGACGGCGGTGGCGGGCAGCCAGTACCAGTGCTGGTGCTCGCCGTACCAGCGGGCGTGGTGCAGGGCCTGCGCGATGGCGGCGCTGGCTCCGAAGCAGAGGGCGACCCGCAGCCCGTACTCCCGCCCGCCGCTGCCGAGCGCGGCGCGCACGAGGTCGCGGGCGGGGCGGCGCCGGGCCGGTGGCCGCTGCTCGCCGCTCCCGGTCCGGTCGAAGGCTTCCGCGGCGCGCAGCAGGGCGTCGTCGAGGGCGCGCAGCGCGGGCGCGGACCGCGAGGGCGCGGGCAGCGGTCCGGTGCACCCGTTCTCCCGGACGGCGACGGCGAGTCGCCGGGGCCCCTCGGCCGCCCGCGGGGAGACGGGCTCGCCGGCCCAGGCGAGGGCGGTGGCCGCCTCGGCGAGGGGCAGGGCCGCGGCGTACTGGGTGTGCAGCCGTCGCTCGGCGGCGGAACTGGCGTACCGCCGCAGCCGGGGCCCGGTGAGCGCGTCCTGGGCGTGGTCGAGCGCGGCGGTGAGGGCGGCGCGCCGGTGGCCCGCTGCCTCGCCGCCCACCGCGTCGAGCAGGTCGGCGACGGCGTCGTACACGGCGGCGACGGCGGCCCGCTCGCCGTCGAAGCGGAAGTCACCGGCGATCGCGCCGGGAGTGGGCAGGGCGAGGCGGAGCAGGACCAGCCACCCGGCGCCCGCGAGAAAGGCGAGGGCCCGCTGCCAGCCCGCCTCGGCGACCGGCATCCCGGCGCCGATGGCGGCGGCGACCAGCAGCTGGGTGCCGGCCCCGGAGGCGACGGGTCCGACGGCGCTCGTGCCGCCGGCGACCAGCCCGAGGACGGTGAGCAGCAGGGTCAGCGGGACGGCGGTCAGGTGCGCCCCGCCGTACGTGCCGACGAGCAGCCCGAGTGCCCCGGCCGCCGCCGGCACCCCGAGCCGGCGTACCGCGGAGCGTCGGCTGCCCGGCCGGTCGTTGACCCCGGCCAGCATGGCGGCGATGGCGGCGACGACACCGAGGGAGGTGCGGTGCAGCAGGACCGCGGCAAGCAGCAGGGGCCCGGCGGCCAGCGCCCCTCTCGTCACCGCGCTCCAGGGCACGGGCCCGCGCTGGGCGCGCAGGGCGTGGGCGAGCCAGGGCGGCAGGGCGATGCGACGGGACACGGGGCTCCTGTCCGGACGAGGGCGGGGTGTGCCTTCGGGCGACGGTGGCCGGGCTGTTGGCTTCGGTGTCCACGGTAGATCGCGTTCCGGGACGAACAGGTGCGTTCGCATGTCGCGGGTGTGACAAGTGCCGCAGGGAGCCGGTTTCTTTATGAACGCAATTCCGGGCGGGCCCGGGGCGGGGCGGAACGCGAGCGGGCCCGGGGGCGTAGCCTGCCCCCGGGCCCCGGAATGCCGCCCATCGTCACACGCCGGCACGCTTGAGAGCCCGGGTCAGTCATAAGGTCGTCGCGTCCTTCCTTTGGACCACCACGCATCGAGCTGCGCGGGCAGGACTTGAACCTGCATTTCGACGTCTGGGGCCCGGGCCCGGTCGATCCGGCGATCGGCGGCGAATGCTGAGTCTGGAGCGAGAGTCTGAGATTCAATGCGGCCCGCCCCGTGTTCTGTGGGGTACGACCGCTCGTCACGACAAGGCTCAGCTTCAGCTTTGCGCTCCTCGCGCACCCCGGCCGCAGGGGCCGGGGAGTCTGGAAGGCTACCCGAACAGGTAGCCGAACACGGCGTCCCCGACCCGCCGGTCGACGACGTCGGCGCCGTTCGCCTCCTCCCGGGCGAACTTGACGGCCTGCTGCAACTTCTCGACCCGGTCGAGGAGTTCGTTGACCCGCCGCGCGGGCAGGGCACCCGAGAACTTCACGGTGGTCCAGTACCCCACCGGCACGTCCTCGTAGTAGACCTCGACCTGGGCCGGATGCTTCTCGGTGGCCTCGGCCTTCACGTGGTTGCGGGGCACCTTCTTGGTGCGCAGGGTCCGCACCGGCTCGGTCTTCCACGCGTCGGTGGAGGGGTCCTGCACCCACGACTCGGAGGCGTCGAGAACGGGCAGCTTCCGCACGAAGGTATTGAGGTCGACGAGCTGCTTCTCCAGGAACAGCAGATAGGAGACGGGTACGTCGGCGACCAGCACCCGCCCGTCCACCTGCACGTCGGCCCTGGCCTCGCAGTTGGCCCAGTCCTTGGTGGCGGTCACGTCGAAGAGCCGCGTCAGCGTGGCCGAGGTCTCCCGCAGCACGTCCTCGGCCTTGACCTGGACCCGTGTGGACTCGGGCGGCAACTGCTCGCCCTCCTCGTCCTTCGGCTGATACGTCCGCGAGATACCGGCCAGCAACGCGGGCTTCTGCAGCCCGTGGTGAGCCGACGTCAGGTCCTGGTGCGCCTTGGACTTGATGCCCTTCTCGACCGCGATGATCTGATTGAGTTTCGCCACGCGAGGGACGGTAGCAGTGGCAACCGGCGGGTTCCCAGGCGTTTTTCGAGCGGCCGGGAGGGCGGCGCGCAGCCGGACGGCGGCCCGGCCCCCACCACCGCGCCGGGGCTCGCGCGGCCGTCGTGTCCGGCGCGGTACGAGGTCCGGGAAATTCAGGTGCGCCCACCGGGCCCGGGCGCGGATGATCGACAAGTTGTCCGCCGTTCACTGCAGGAGCCCCTGTGATCCAGCGCGTCACCACCCCGGCTCTCTTCCCGCCGCCCGGCTACTCGCACGTCTCCGTCGTGGAGGCCGGCACCAGGATCGCGTTCCTCGCCGGTTCCGTTCCGCTGGACGACGAGGGCAAGCTCGTCGGCGAGGGGGATCCGCCGCGGCAGGCCGAGCAGGTGATCGCCAACCTGCGGGAGCAACTCCGTTCCGTGGGCAGCGACCTGGAGCACGTGCTGGCGACGGACGTGTACGTCGTGAGCAGTGAGCCCGCGGTGCTGTCCGGCGTGTGGGAGGTCGTCGAGGCCTCCGGGCTCAGCACCGGGCCGCACTCGTCGACGCTGATCGGGGTCGCCTGCCTGGGCTACACCGGGCAACTGGTGGAGATCACGGCCACGGCCGTCGTACCCGAGGGGGCGCCGGGATGAGTGCCGGGGTGGTACTGCGTCGTGCCGGTGGCCCGGATGCCGCCGGGGTCGCCGACGTCTGGCTGCGGTCGTTCGACGCCGCCCTGCCCACCGTCGTCCGGCCACGGTCGGACGACGAGGTGCGCGCGTACATCCGGGACGTCGTGGTGCCGGCGCGGGAGACGTGGGTCGCGGAGGCGGGCGGGTCCGTCGTGGGCATGATGGTGCTCGCGGGAGATCTGCTGTCCCAGCTGTACCTGGCCCCGGAGTGGCGGGGGCGCGGGATCGGTGACCGGTTCGTGGCGCTGGCCAAGGAGCGCTCGCCGTCGGGGCTGACGCTCTGGACCTTCCAGGTCAACAAGCCCGCGCACCGGTTCTACGAGCGGCACGGCTTCGTCGCCGTCGAGCACACGGACGGGAGCGGGAACGAGGAGCGGGAGCCGGACGTGCGGTACGTGTGGCGGCCCTGAGCCGGCCCCGGCTCCGCCTCCGGGAGGGCGCCCGCGTTACGGCTACGGCCGCCCCGGCCCGGCCCCCCACACCCGTCGCTTCGCCAGCGGCTTCCGGTAGCTGCCCGCCCTGCTGGTCGTGAGCCCCAGCGTCACCAGCGACTCGGCCAGCTTCACCGCCGCGCCGACCCCGTCGACCACCGGAACGCCGAGCTTGTCCCCCACCACCCGCTGCAGCCCCGTCATCCCGGCGCAGCCGAGGACCAGGACCTCGGCACCCGCGTCCCGGACCCGCTCGGCCGCGGCGAGGAACGCGGCCTCCGTGCGCCCGGGGTCCCCGGCGAGGTCCAGGACGCCGAGTCCGGTGCCGGCGACGGCGACGCAGTTGCGGGCCACCCCGGCGGTCTCCAGGCTGTCCTCGATCTGCCCGCGCGAGCGGTCCAGGGTGGTGACGACGCCGTAGCGGCGGCCCAGCAGGCAGGCGAGATGGGCGGCGGCCTCGGTGATGTCGACGACCGGGACGTCCACCAGCTCCCGGACGCCCTCCCGCCCGTGCTCGCCGAAACCGGCCATGACCACCGCGTCGTAGGGCTGACCTGCGTAAGTCCGCAGCGCGTCCAGGACCGCGGCCGCCGACAGGTAGCTGTCCAGCCAGCCCTCCGCCGACTCCGGACCCCACTCCGGGGTCAGCCCGGTCACGGCGGTGCCCGGGCCTGCGGCGGCCCGGGCACCTCGTACGATCTCCTCGGTCATCTCCTGCGTGGTGTTGCAGTTGGTGACGACGATCCGCACGTTCTTCAGACCTCCTCGACGACGGGGACGGGGGCGGCGGCCGGTGCGCGGTCACCGCGGCACAGTGCCAGGTACAGGCCCGCGGCCAGGGCGGTGCCGATGAACCAGGAGTAGGGCGCCACGTCGCCGAACGTCTTCACCAGCGCGAGCACGGCCGCGACCGCCGCCGAGGGCAGGAACGCCCAGAGTGCCTTGGGGTTGACGCCCTTGCGGTAGTGGTACGGGGAGCCGGGGGCCGCGTCGAAGAGCTGCCGGACGTCCACCCTGCCACGCTTGATCACGTAGTAGTCGACCATGATCACGCCGAACAGCGGGCCCAGGAAGGCGCCGAGGCCGCCGAGGAAGTAGTTGACGACGGTGGGGTTGGAGAAGAGGTTCCAGGGGGTGACGACCAGGGCCGCCACCGTGCTGATCATGCCGCCGACCCTGAAACTGATCTTCTGCGGCCAGACGTTGGCCAGGTCGTACGCCGGCGAGACGAAGTTGGCGACGATGTTGACGCCCATGGTGGCGACCGCGAAGGTCAGCGCCGCCACGACCAGGACCCAGGTGTTGCCGACCCGGGCGACCAGTTCGGCCGGGTCCGTGATGGCCTCGCCGAAGACCTCCAGGGAACCGGCGGTGACGATCACGGAGACGACCACGAAGGCTGTGGAGTTGATCGGCAGCCCCCAGAAGTTGCCGCGGCGGACGGTGCGGTAGTCGGGCGCGAAGCGGGAGAAGTCGCAGAAGTTGAGCATCAGGGTGCCGTAGGTGGCGAGGATCAGGCCGATCGCGCCGAACCACTGCCGCCACTGCTCGCCGGTGGAGACCGGGTGCGGGGTGGAGGTGAGCGAGATGGTCCAGTGGGCCTTGGCCAGGATCCAGACCGCCAGGGCGATCATGACCAGCCAGATCGCCGGGCCGCAGAAGTCCTGGAACCTGCGGATCGTCTCCATGCCGCGGCTGATGATCGCCGCCTGGATCAGCCACAGCGAGACGAAGGAGATCCAGCCCAGCGTGTCCAGGCCCAGGAACGAGCTCTCCGTGAGGGACTTCAGGCCCGGCCAGGCCGCCAGCAGCATCACGTTGACGGCGACGGACGCCAGGTAGGTCTGGATGCCGTACCACATGATGGCGATCACGGCCCGGATGAGCGCCGGGACGTTGGCGCCCCAGACACCGAAGCTGATGCGGCTGACCACGGGGAACGGGACGCCGTGGCGCTGGCCGATCCGGCCCATCCAGTTCATGCCGACGTAGATGAGCACGAAGCCGGCGAGGAGGGAGGTGAAGACCTGCCAGACGTTCATGCCGAGGACCAGCAGGCCGGCGGCGAAGGTGTAGTTGCCGAGGTTGTGGACGTCGGACATCCACATGGCGAAGAGGTCGAAGACCTTCCAGTTCCGCCGCTCGGCGGGGGCGAGGTCTTCGTTGGTGAGCCGGGGATCGGGGACGAACTCGGTTGCGCCGGTGGCTTCGGCGCGGTCGGCGAGGGACACGGGGCCTCCAGGGAACCAACCGGTGTACCAGCTTTTGGTATACCAAACTGCGGTCATGGTGCTCCCGTCAAGCGTCCGGACCGATGTCCGTGCCGTTACGGCTCCGTAAAAGCCCCCGGGGTCGGCGAAAATGGCCTCATGGGCTCCCCCACCACCAAGATCGAACCCCTGGGCGCGGTACGCGAACGCGTCCTCGCGACCCTGCGGCAGGACATCATCGCGGGGCGGCTGGGCCCGGGCGACCGGCTGGTGGAACGCGAGCTCGCCGAACGGTTCGGGGTGTCCCGGGTGCCGGTCCGGGAGGCGATCCGGGCCCTGGTCGCCGAGGGCTTCGTCCTCTTCGAGTCGGCCCGCCGCACGGTCGTGCGCCGGCTGACCCCGACCGACGTCAAGGAACTCTTCGAGCTGCGCGAGGCACTGGAGGTGTACGCGGCCGGGCTGGCGGCGGCCCGGGCGACCCCGGAGGCGCTGGCCGAGCTGCGGGAACTGCTCGACCGGGCGGCCGGGGCGACCGAGGCGGACGACGCCGAGACCATCACCGACATCAACACCCGGTTCCACGACCGGATCCTGGCCCTGGCCGGCAACAGCCTGCTCATCTCGGTCATGGAGCCGGTCGACGGCCGGCTCCGCTGGCTCACCCGGCGCAACGAGGAATGGCCCCAGCTCCTCACGGAGCACCGCGAGTTGTACGACGCGATCGCCTCCGGCGACCCGGACCGCGCCCGCGCCCGCGCACTCGGCCACGTGCAGGCCAACTACCGGTCGACCGTGCGGCACCTGTTCGGCGACGACGCCGACGGCCCCCGGCGGGACCCGGCCGCCCGGTAGCCGTCCACAGGAACACCTGTTCGCACAGGGATCTCCTAGAGTTCTCCTCACCAGTGAAGATCGAAACGGATCCGCGCGGACCGGACACGGATCGAGCGGACCCGACGGGGAGGACATGACCATGGTGAGCAGGCGGGGGCTGTTGAGCGGGGCCGCGCTGGTGGGGATGGGCGCGGTGGCCGGCATGACGGTGGGTACGGGGAGCGCCGCCGCCGACGAGCCGCTGGACACGCCGTTCACCCCGGTCGCCGCACCGCACCTGGCCGAGGCCGAGCAACTGGTGCGCTACCAGCGGCTGCTGGCGGCCGGCTACCTGCCGACGGGACTGGCCGGGCACTGGCCGCTGGACGGCAGCGGCGCGGACCGCTCCGGCCTGGAGCACCCGGTCACCCTGGGGCCGGGAGCGAGCTGGACCGGCCTCCGCGCGGGCGGCGAACTGAGCTTCGACGGCACCGCCGGTGCCTACGCGGCCACCACCTCCGTCCTGGACACCACGGCCCCGTTCACGGTCACGGCCTGGGTCCGGCTGGCCGAGGACGCCGTGCTCACGAACATGTACACGGCCGTCAGCCAGGACGGCGGCAGTGTCAGCCGCTTCCTGCTCCAGTACGACGACACGGCCGGGACCTGGGCCTTCAAGGTGCGCAGCGAGGACCAGGGCACCAAGGTCTCGGCGCTCGCCGGCACACGGGTGACGAAGACGGGCGTCTGGACCCACCTGGCAGGCGTCTGGGACGGCACCCGCGTCCAGCTCTACGTGAACGGCGTCCTGGAAGGCAGCGCGGACACCGCCCTGTCCTGGGCCGCGGCGCAGGGTTTCAGCATCGGCCGGGCCCGCTGGGACGGCGGCTACGTGAACCGCTTCAAGGGCGCGGTCGACGACGTCCGCGCCTACGGCCGCGCCCTCGGCGCCGAAGAGATCGCCCTGGTCAGCGGGCGTACGGCCCGCGCGAACAACGTCTATCTGATGGACACGGCGGCGACCGTGACCTGGGGCCGCCCGGACGACCTCGCCGGCTGGGTGGCCCGGGCCCGCTGCTCGTCCTTCGTCACCGCGGTCCTCAAGCACACCTACGGCTGGGCCACCGACGCCTACTTCCTCCAGTACTTCCAGGAGAAGGGACCGGAGGCCGCAGACTACTGCTCGGCGTTCCGTGACGACACCGCCGGCCCGCGCTTCCGGCGCATCCGCAAGGTCGCCGACCTGCGGCCGGGCGATCTGATCGCCGTCGACTACAACGGGCAGGACGCGGAGAACACCGGGCACATCGTCATGGTCCGCGAGGTCAAGGGCGTCTTCAGCGGGGTCGCCGACTTCACCGGCGAGACCCAGTACGCCGTCGAGATCGTCGACTGCACCTCCGACCCGCACGGCGTCCACGGGCTCAGCAACTACCCGCGCTACCCGGACACCCGCATGGTCAGCAACGTCGCCGGCGAGAACTTCGAGGGCGTCGGCATCGGCCACATGATGTTCTACGCCTCCGACACCACCGGCGAGTTCTCCCGGTACCGCTGGAGCGTCAACTCCTCCGCGTCCACCGGCACCCACCCGGTGGACGACCGCCCGGTGGCGGCGGCCCGGATCGTCTGAGCCGCGCCGCCCACGCCGGCCGGCCCGCCCGTCGTCACCCCAGTCCGGCCGCCTCCGCCGCCGTCCGCAGCACCTCCCGGAGCATCTCGGGGGTGAGGCGGCCGGTGAAGGTGTTGCGCTGGCTCACGTGGAAGCAGCCGAAGAGATCCAGGCCGCCGAGGCCGACCCGGGTGCCGTGGGCGAAGGCCGGACGGGGCCGGGGCACGGTCCAGCCCGCCTCCGCGAACGCAGGCAGCGCGGCCTGCCAGCCGAAGGCGCCGAGCACCACGGCCGCCCGCAGCGTCGGCCGCAGCAGCGTCAGCTCCTCGGTCAGCCAGTGACGGCAGGTGTCACGCTCCCCGGGGGTCGGCTTGTTGGCGGGCGGGGCGCAGTGCACGGGCGAGGTGATGCGCACGCCGTACAGCTCCAGGCCGTCGTCGGCGGTCACCGAGGTCGGCTGCGAGGCGAGCCCGACGTCGTACAGCGCCTGGTACAGCACGTCGCCGGAGCGGTCGCCGGTGAACATGCGGCCGGTGCGGTTGCCGCCGTGCGCGGCCGGGGCGAGGCCGACGATCAGCAGCCGGGCGTCGGCGGGCCCGAAGCCGGGGACGGGCCGGCCCCAGTACGTCCAGTCGGCGAACGCGGCCCGCTTGGTACGCGCCACGTCCTCCCGCCAGGCGACCAGGCGGGGGCAGGCACGGCAGTCGCTGACACGCTGGTCGAGACGGGCGAGCCGGGTGTGCGGGGCACCGGGGGTGTGGTCCACGTTTCAACGGTAGGGCCGCGGAGGTCTGCCGGGGCGGCTCGGGTGTGGGGTGGCGGGGGTGCGCGGGAGCGCCGTGTTGCTCTGTGCAAGACGGCGGGGGCGGGTTGTGTGTGGCTGATCGCGCAGTTCCTCCCCTCCCTCGCGCCCCTGAAGGGCGCGAGGCCGGCGTCGGGAAAACGGTTCCGTAGCTTCCGGCCTGGGGAGCTAAGGTCGGGGCATGGCTTCTGAGGATGCGGACGACGGCAGGGAGCATGCGAGCGGCGAGGCAGCCGCGGCTCCCGCGCCCGCGGCTCCCGACCCGGCCGCGGTCGCCGCGGCCGTCGCCGCTGCCGAGGCCGCGGGTCCCGCCCCCGGTGAGACCGTGCGGATCGACAGCTGGATCTGGGCCGTCCGCCTGATCAAGACCCGCTCCCTCGGAGCGACCGCCTGCCGGGGCGGACATGTCCAGGTGAACGGCGAACGGGTCAAGCCCGCCCACTCCGTGCGCGTCGGCGACGAGGTACGGCTGCGGCACGAGGGGCGGGAGCGGGTCGTCATCGTGAAGCGGCTGATCCGCAAGCGGGTCGGCGCCCCGGTGGCCGCCGTGTGCTACATCGACAACTCCCCGCCGCCCCCGCCCCGCGAGGCCTTCTCCCCCATCGGCATCCGCGACCGCGGTACCGGCCGCCCCACCAAGCGGGACCGCCGCGAGCTGGAGCGGCTGCGCGGCCTCGGCGGGACGGGGGGCATGGGCGGCGCGGGTGGGACCGGCGCGGGTGGGATGGGCTCGGCAGGCCGGCCGAGCGGTGGGCACCCCGGCGGACGGTGATCCGCCCGGCAGGCCCGGCGGGGTCCGGCCCAAGCCCGGCCGGGATCCGGCTCCGCGCCTGCCCGGCGCGGTCACCTGGGCCGGGTCGCCGGTACCGCCTTCACCCACGTTCCGTCCTCGGTCAGATACTCGGCCACCTCCAGTCCCGCCTCCGCGAGTGTCTCCTCGAACTGTTCCGGTGTGAGCGGCCGGGCCAGGAAGGTCTGGGTCCAGGTCGCGTCCGGGAACTCGTACTCCGCGTGCACCGAGTGCACTCCGTCCCCGACCGGCTCGGCCGACAGGATCCGTACGGTGTAGCCGCCGGGGTCGACCCGCTCCCTCGGCACCTTCGTGTGGTAGTCCGCGCCCTCCCGCTGGATGAGTACACAGCCGCCGTCCGCCACGTGCGCCGCGCAGGTGCGCAGCATGCCCCGGCGCACCTCCGGGTCCCCGGTGTGGACCAGGAACGACGCGAGCATCACCACGTCGAACTTCTCGCCCAGGTCGAGCCCTTCGATGGTGCTGCGTATCGTGCGCGCCCCGCGCACACGCGCCAGCATCTCCGCCGACTCGTCCACCGCCGTGACCCTGAACCCGCGCTCCAGGAGCGGGTGGGTCATGCGCCCCACACCGCTGCCCAGCTCCAGGATGCGGGCACCGGCCGGCACCGCCGCCTCGATGATGTCCGGCTCGGCGCCCGCGGTCAGGCGTGCGTAGAGCTCGACCGCGCAGCCGTCCGGGGTGATCGCTCCCGGACCCGTCCCCTCGTACCCCTCACGCATTTCAACCGTCATGCCCGGACAACGGGCGGTCGCCGCACCGCCGTTCCCGCACCCCGGCAGTTCACTCGTTCGAGCAGTTCGAAAGATCGACGGGAACTTTCCTGGGGGAAACAGCAGTTGACAGCCGTCACTGGTCCCACGGGAACCATCCGTGCCCGAGGTACCAGTGGCCGCCCGCCCGCAGGTGGTCGCCGACCGCCCGCTCCACCGACGTCCGCCGGGGCAGGTCCGCCACCGGCAGGTCCGGGGCGCCGAAGACGAAGCCGACCGGTATTCCGTCGGCCGGCTCCGGGTCCTCCCAGCCGGGCCGGAACCGCTCCTGGAAGCGGACGATGTTGGAGTCCGCAGCGAGGTGCCGGCGCAGCTGGGGGTCGAGCAGCCAGGAGTGGCAGGTCGCGACGGCGTGCGGCTCCTCGGGGAAGTGCCGGGCGAAGAACTCCCGGGCGTGGTCCAGGGAGCGGTCGCAGGCGGCCGGGGTGAGCGGCCCGAGGAAGTCGGGGATGTGCAGGTCCAGGGAGGGCTCTCCGCCGGTCACCTCGGTACCGGCCGCTCTGATCGCCTGCGCCGTGCGCTCGCCGAGCCCCGCCCGCTCGTACTGCAGCCGCCCCAGCTGGTAGAGCCGCCCGCGAAAGTGCCGGGTGAGCCACTCCGCCTGGTGCACTCCGAGCCCTCCCCTGCCGTGCCGCCTGCGGTGCAGCGCCATGCCGCGGCCGAGGTCGGCGAGCGTGTGGCGGGAGACGTCGTCGGGGATGCCGCGCGCCCGATGCACCGCGCGGGCGTGCGGCACCGCCGCGAGGAACACGTACACGAGGAAGTGCTCGCCCAGGGCGTCAGGGACCTGGGCGACGAGGTCGGCGAGCCCGGACGGGTCGTCCACTCCCCGGGCGGCACCGGTCACGTCCTCGGCGCCCTCCTCCAGCAGCCGCCGTACCCCGGGGTCGGCGGCCACGGCCCGCCGCAGGGCCACCACCTCGTTGACGTCCTCGTGCGGGACGGCGAGGTCGAGGAGCAGGTCGGGCAGGTCGGCGGCGTCGGGCAGCACGGCTGGGTCCCCCTTGGTGGACGTCCGGTCGAGGAGTAGGTTGCAGACAGGAACGGTGATCCGGGATGCGTACAGGCAGTGAACCGGTGACCGCCCGCAGTGCCCTGCGGGCGCGGCTGTGGCTGAGCGTGTGGGGGCTGGTCTGGGCCGTCTTCGGCACGGCGGCGTTCGCGTTGCTGGGCCGCCCCGGCTGGGCAGCGGCCTGCGGGGTGCTGTGGCTGGTGGCCACCGTCGACATGGCAGTGATCCTCAGGCACATCCGGCAGGGTCCGCACTATCAGCCGGGCCGTGACGTGCCGCCGTACCGGCCCGCGGACGGTCGTCCCCCGCCGTTCCGACACCCGCGGCAGCACCGTCACCCCTGAGGGGGTGCCAGGACACGTCCCGCCGGGTCACGCGTCGCCGGGTCACGTCCCGCCGGTTCACGCGTCGCCGGGTCACGCGTCGCCGGGTCACGCGTCGCTGTCGAAGCGGGCCGCTTTCAGGTACTCCGGGTTCGGGTCCAGGGCGGCCGCCAGCCGGAAGTGGCGTATCGCGAGGTCGGCTCGGCCCTGGCGCTGATAGGTGCGGGCGAGCGCGAAGTGGGCGAACGCGTTGTCCGGCTCGCGTTCCAGGACGATGGTGAACTCCAGCTCGGCGGGTCGCAGTTGCGCGGCGGCGAAGAAGGCACGCGCGCGCAGCAGCCGGGCGGCGGTGTTCTCGGGGTGCGCGCCGATCACTCCGTCCAGCAGCTTCACCGCACCCCGCGGGTCCCGTGCGTTGAGCAGCTGCTCGGCGGCACGGAAATCGATGACATGCGTCTCCGGAGTACGTCCGGTCGAACCGCTGGTCTCGGGCACGGCAAAGTCCTTCCCTCGCTGAAGCGGTTCAACGCCCGGACGGGTGGCCGCTATTTCGTGGACGCGTTCCGCTCGTTCGGACCGGTCGTCCGCGCGCGCCGCCGGAGGTCGGCCCAGACCTCCCCGACCCGCTGCCGGAGCGCGTCCAGGGGCACGTCGTTGTCGATCACGATGTCCGCGATCTCCAGGCGCTTCTCGCGCGTCGCCTGCGCGGCCATACGGGCGCGGGCGTCCTCCTCGGTCATCCCCCGCAGCCGTGTCAGCCGGTCCAGCTGGGTCTCGGGAGCGGCGTCCACGACGACCACGACGTTGTAGAGCCGCGCGAGGCCGTTCTCCGCGAGGAGCGGGACGTCGTGGACCACCACGGCGTCCTCGGCGGCCGCGCTCTCCAGCTCGCGGGACCTGGCCCCGACGAGGGGGTGCACGATCGCGTTCAGCACGGCGAGTCTCGCGGGGTCGGCGAAGACGATCGAGCCGAGCCTCGGCCGGTCCAGGCTGCCGTCGGCGGTCAGCACGTCCGCCCCGAAGGCCTCGGTCACGGCGGCCAGTCCGGGAGTCCCGGGCGCCACGACCTCACGCGCGATGCGGTCCGCGTCGATCAGCACCGCACCGTGCCCGACGAGCAGCCGCGACACCTCGCTCTTGCCGGCTCCGATCCCGCCGGTGAGACCAACTTTCAGCATGTCCCGAAGCTTAGGCCCTGCCGGCGGCACCGGCCGGGACGGGGCCCGCCCGTACGTGACCACGCACCGGCCGGTAGGGCGGGCCCCGGCCGGTGCGTGGTCACGCGCGGGTGCGCGCGGGTCTCAGTTCTCGCCCTCCCGCTCCGCGAGGAAGCGCTCGAATTCGAGGCCGATCTCGTCCGCCGAGGGGATCTCCACCGGCTCGGCGAGCATGTTGCCCCGGGTCTCGGCGCCCGCGGCCGCGTCGTACTGGTGCTCAAGACCCTGCACGAGGGCGGTCAGCTCCTCGTCGCCCTCCTGGATCTGGCTGTCGATCTCCGTCTGGGTGCGGTGCGCGTCCGTGCGCAGGGCGTGCGCGATCCCCGGGAGGACCAGGCCGGTGGCGGCCGTGACGGCTTCCAGGACGGTCAGGGCCGCGTCCGGGTAGGGCGAGCGGGCGATGTAGTGCGGCACGTGCGCGGCGACGCCCAGGACGTCGTGCCCGGCTTCCATGAGCCGGAATTCGAGCAGCGACTCGGCGCTGCCGGGCACCTGGGCCTCGTCGAACGGGCTGCGGTGCCCGGGGACCAGGTCGGTGCGGTTGCCGTGCGGGGTGAGACCCACGGGGCGGGTGTGCGGTACGCCCATGGGGATGCCGTGGAAGTTCACGGACAGGCGGACGCCGAGCCGCTCCACGATCTGCCGGACGGCCGCGGCGAACCGCTCCCACTCGACGTCCGGCTCGGGGCCGGACAGCAGCAGGAAGGGGGCGCCGGTGGCGTCCTGCACCAGGCGGACCTCGATGCTGGGCTCCTCGTACTCGGTCCAGCGGTCCCGCTTGAAGGTCAGCAGCGGGCGGCGGGCCCGGTAGTCCACGAGCCGGTCGTGGTCGAAGCGGGCGACGACCTGGTGGGGCAGCGAGTCGAGCAGCCGGTCGACGATCTGGTCGCCGGTCTCACCCGCGTCGATGTATCCGTCGAAGTGGTAGAGCATGACAAGACCTGCCGACTCCTGGGCCAGCGCCATGTCGACGACGGCCAGGCCCTTCGGCTCCCATGCGTACAAACCCTGCGGATCAAGCACTGTGACCGCTCCTCCTCGTGTTCGTACGGGTCAACGCGGCACTGACCACAGGCATTCCCACCGACCCGCTGAACAGGCCCCTCTCACCGCCTTCTCATCCCGGGAGGCCCTCCCTGCCGGGGTCGGGCCGCCGGCACGCGCGCGTGCAGCGCGGTCACCGCCCGGTGTGCCGAACTGGACGTCCCGTGCTGCCAGGCGTCCGTGAGGCTGAGCCGGTCGCCGGCGAGGCCCGCGATGCCACCGCCGAGGACGACGACCCGGCCCGCGGCAACACCAAGGGGCCGCACCTCGGAAGGTACGGCCCCTCGGTCAGGAGCTACTGCTCAGTGAGCGTTCAGCTCTGGCCACCCGCGAGCTTCTCGCGGAGCGCGGCCAGCGCCTCGTCCGAGGCCAGCGCACCGGAGGTGTCGGCGCCCTCGGAGGAGTACGAACCGCCACCGGCGGCCGGAGCCGCACCCGCGGCGTCGCCGCCCTCGGCAGCGGCAGCGGCGTCGGCCTCGCGGCTCTTGATGACCTGCTGCTGGTGCTGCTCGAAGCGCTGCTGCGCCTCGGCGTACTGGTGCTCCCACGCCTCGCGCTGGGTCTCGTAGCCCTCGAGCCAGTCGTTGGTCTCGGGGTCGAAGCCCTCGGGGTAGATGTAGTTGCCCTGGTCGTCGTAGGACGCGGCCATGCCGTACAGGGTCGGGTCGAACTCGACCGAGGCCGGGTCGGCACCGAAGGACTCGTTGGCCTGCTTGAGGGACAGCGAGATCCGGCGACGCTCCAGGTCGATGTCGATGACCTTGACGAAGATCTCGTCGTTGACCTGGACGACCTGCTCCGGGATCTCCACGTGGCGCTCGGCCAGCTCGGAGATGTGGACCAGACCCTCGATGCCCTCGTCGACGCGGACGAACGCACCGAACGGAACCAGCTTCGTGACCTTGCCGGGCACGACCTGGCCGATCTGGTGGGTGCGGGCGAACTGCTGCCACGGGTCTTCCTGGGTCGCCTTCAGCGACAGGGAGACACGCTCGCGGTCCATGTCGACGTCGAGGACCTCGACGGTGACCTCCTGGCCGACCTCGACGACCTCGGAGGGGTGGTCGATGTGCTTCCAGGACAGCTCGGAGACGTGGACCAGACCGTCGACGCCACCCAGGTCCACGAAGGCACCGAAGTTGACGATCGAGGAGACCACACCGGAGCGGACCTGACCCTTCTGGAGGGTCGTGAGGAACGTCTGGCGGACCTCGGACTGGGTCTGCTCCAGCCAGGCACGGCGGGACAGGACCACGTTGTTGCGGTTCTTGTCCAGCTCGATGATCTTCGCCTCGAGCTCCTTGCCCACGTAGGGCTGGAGGTCGCGGACGCGGCGCATCTCGACCAGGGAGGCCGGGAGGAAGCCGCGGAGGCCGATGTCGAGGATGAGACCACCCTTGACGACCTCGATGACGGTACCGGTGACGATGCCGTCCTCTTCCTTGATCTTCTCGATGGTGCCCCAGGCACGCTCGTACTGGGCGCGCTTCTTCGAGAGGATCAGGCGGCCTTCCTTGTCCTCCTTCTGGAGGACCAGGGCCTCGATCTCGTCACCGACGGCGACGACCTCGTTCGGGTCGACGTCGTGCTTGATCGAGAGCTCGCGGCTCGGGATGACACCTTCGGTCTTGTAACCGATGTCGAGCAGGACCTCGTCCCGGTCGACCTTCACGATGACGCCGTCGACGATGTCGCCGTCGTTGAAGTACTTGATCGTCTCGTCGATCGCGGCGAGGAAGGCTTCCTCGTTACCGATGTCGTTGACCGCTACCTGCGGGGTGGTGGCGGTGGTCTCGGTGCTGCTCGTCATGTGGGAAAGGGCTCCGGTACGGACATTGAAGTCGTAGGTACTGCTTACGCCGGGAGCCCGTTTCGCTCTGAAGAAGCCGGACAGCCAAGGAAGCGCCACACAAAAACACTGGTGGCGCCTCGACAACCGAGGGGACATACAACAGATGCGAGCGCAGCCTGCTACGTCTGAGGTGCGCAGGCCCGCAGCGCAACTTGTAGCATACGGGGGCAGCCGGGCAGGGTCAATGCGCGAAGGCGCACACCCGGGGCGGATCGCCGCATACCCGGCACAAGAACCGTCCCACGAGGCCACGCAGGCCTGACACACCCCGTCCGTGACACGCCCGTGACGGGGTTGCACGGAAGAGTACGACGAGGGAGCCGATCATCCAAGAGCCCGATTCGTTCGACCTGGGAGAGACCGGTGCGACGACCGGCGCCGGGACCGAACCCGAAGCCACCCGGCGTGCCGCCGGGGTCGCGGAGAGCAGCCGGGCCAACCGGGGCTGGTGGGACCGCAACGCCGACGAGTACCAGGTCGAGCACGGCACGTTCCTCGGCGACGACCGTTTCGTGTGGGGTCCCGAGGGCCTCGACGAGGTGGAGGCGGAGCTGCTGGGCCCGCCGGAGGAGCTGAAGGGCAAGGACGTCCTGGAGATCGGCGCCGGCGCGGCCCAGTGCGCGCGCTGGCTCGCCGCCCAGGGCGCCCGTCCCGTCGCCCTGGACCTCTCGCACCGCCAGCTCCAGCACGCGCTGCGCATCGGCGGATCGTTTCCCCTGGTCTGCGCGGACGCGGGCGCGCTGCCCTTCGCGGACGCCTCCTTCGACCTGGTGTGCTCGGCGTACGGGGCGCTTCCCTTCGTCGCCGATCCGCGCCTGGTGCTGCGCGAGGCGCGCCGCGTGCTGCGGCCGGGCGGGCGGTTCGTCTTCTCGGTGACCCACCCGATCCGCTGGGCGTTCCCGGACGAGCCCGGCCCCGAAGGGCTCTCGGTCTCCGCCTCCTACTTCGACCGGACGCCGTACGTCGAGCAGGACGAGGACGGCCGCGCGGTGTACGTCGAGCACCACCGGACGCTCGGCGACCGGGTCCGGGACATCGCCTCCTCGGGTTTCCGGCTCGTCGACCTGGTGGAGCCGGAGTGGCCGGCCTGGAACAGCTCCGAATGGGGCGGCTGGTCCCCGCTGCGGGGCAATCTGATCCCCGGGACGGCGATCTTCGTGTGCGAGCGGGACTGACGTACTCTTCGCGCGCGGAGCGCGCCGGTGAGCGCACGCGCGCGTGAGGGGTACTGACGGTCGCGTACGACACTGGGGGGCGTGATCCGTTACGACGCCCTGGACGCGCTGCCCGTGCGGCAGGCCCTGCCCGGTCTGCACGACGCCCTGGCGGGGCACGGCACCGCCGTGCTGGTGGCACCGCCCGGCACCGGCAAGACGACGCTGGTGCCGCTGGCGCTGGCCGGACTGCTGGACGAAGGGCCGGCGCGGCGGGTGGTGGTGGCCGAGCCGCGCCGGATCGCCGCGCGTGCGGCGGCCCGCCGGATGGCCTGGCTGCTCGGCGAGCAGGTCGGGCGGAGCGTCGGCTACACCGTGCGCGGCGAACGGGTCGTGGGACGGCACGCGCGCGTGGAGGTCGTCACCACCGGCGTGCTGCTGCAGCGACTGCAGCGCGACCAGGAGCTGTCCGGGGTCGACGTCGTGATCCTGGACGAGTGCCACGAACGCCATCTGGACGCCGACACGGTGGCGGCCTTCCTCTGGGACGTACGGGAGACCCTGCGGCCGGAGCTGCGCCTGGTGGCCGCGTCGGCGACGACGGACGCCCAGGGGTGGGCACGGCTGCTGGGCGGGGCGCCGGTCGTCGAGGCGGCCGGTGTCTCCTACCCCGTGGAGACGGTGTGGGCGCCGCCCGCACGGCCGGTGCGGCCACCGCACGGTATGCGGGTCGACCCGGCGCTGCTCGCGCACGTCGGGTCGGTGGTGCGGCGGGCCCTGGCCGAGCGGGACGGTGACGTGCTGTGCTTCCTGCCCGGCGTCGGCGAGATCGCGCGCGTGGCGGGCCGGCTGGGCGACCTGGGCGACGTGACGGTGCTCCAGGTGCACGGCAGGGCACCGGCCGCCGTCCAGGACGCGGTGCTGGCTCCCGCGTCGCGGCGCCGGGTGGTGCTGGCCACGTCGGTCGCCGAGTCCTCGCTCACCGTCCCCGGCGTACGGGTGGTCGTGGATGCGGGGCTCGCGCGGGAGCCGCGGGTGGACCACGCGCGCGGGCTGAGCGCGCTGGCGACCGTACGGGCGTCGCGCGCGGCCGGGCGGCAGCGGGCGGGGCGGGCCGGGCGGGAGGCGCCGGGGACGGTGTACCGCTGCTGGTCAAAGGCCGAGGACGCCCGGCTGACGGCCTTTCCGGCCCCGGAGATCAGGGTGGCCGACCTGACCGCGTTCGCCCTCCAGACGGCCTGCTGGGGCGATCCGGAGGCCACCGGACTGGCGCTGCTCGACCCGCCGCCGGCCGGGGCGATGGCCGCGGCGCGGGAGGTGCTGACGGCCATCGGCGCGGTCGACTCCGCCGGCCGGGCGACGGAGCGGGGGGTGCGGCTGGCCCGGCTCGGCGTGCATCCGAGGCTGGGGCGGGCGCTGCTGGACGCCCCGCGCGGGGGCGCCGAGGTGGTCGCGCTGCTGAGCGAGGAGCCGCCGCGGGAGTACGGGGACGACCTGGCGGCCGCGCTGCGTGCCGCCCGGCGGGGCGGTGACGCCTATGCCGGGCGCTGGCTCGCGGAGGTACGGCGGCTGCGGGCGGACGGCGAGAGCGCTTCGGCCGACGGCGTGGACGACCGCGCGGTGGGTCGCGTCGCGGCGCTCGCCTTCCCCGAGCGCGTCGCCAGGGCCGACGGCGGGTCGTACCTGATGGCCTCCGGCACCCGGGCCGAGCTCGGTGACGGCAGCCCGCTGCGTGGCGCGCCGTGGCTCGCGGTGGCCGTGGCGGACCGCCCGGTCGGCAGCGGGCACGCGCGGGTGCGGCTGGCCGCGGTGGTGGACGAGGGCACGGCCAGGTCGGCGGCGGCCCCGCTGTACGCGGAGGACCAGGAGGTCCGCTGGGCCGACGGGGACGTCGTCGCGCGGCGGGTGGAGCGGCTGGGGGCGATCGAGCTCGCGGTGCGGCCGCTGCGGGACGCCGACCCGGCCCGCGTACGGGAGGCGCTCCTCGACGGGCTGCGGCGCGAAGGGCTCGGTCTGTTGCGGTGGACGCCCGACGCCGTCGTGCTGCGGCAGCGGCTCGCGTTCCTCCGGCTGCGCCTCGGGGAGCCCTGGCCCGACGTCCGCGACGACGCGCTGCACGCGCGCGTGGACGAATGGCTGGAGCCGGCGTTCGGCCGGGCCCGCCGGCGGGCCGATCTCGGGCGGATCGACGCCGGGGAGGCGCTGAGGCGGCTGCTGCCGTGGGCGGGCGGCGAGGCCGGACGGCTGGACGAGCTCGCGCCCGAGCGGATCGCCGTACCGAGCGGGTCGCGGATCCGGGTCGACTACGGGAATCCCGAGCAGCCGGTGCTCGCCGTGAAGTTGCAGGAGATGTTCGGTCTGCAGGAGTCGCCCGCGGTGGCCGGGGTGCCGGTGCTGGTGCATCTGCTGTCGCCGGCCGGCCGCCCCGCCGCGGTCACCGCCGACCTCGCCTCGTTCTGGCAGGACGGCTACAAGGGCGTGCGGGCCGAGCTGCGCGGGCGGTATCCGAAGCATCCCTGGCCCGAGGATCCCGCCACGGCCGAACCGACCCGGCACACCAACGCGCGGCTCAGGCGCTGACCGGTTCCGGGACCGGGGTGTCGGCCGGTGCCGGGTCGGCGGGGCGGCGGCCGCGGGCCTCCAGGCAGAGGGAGAGAGCGAGCAGCGCGATCCCGAGGGACAGGAACCCCCAGGGGAGGTAGGAGGTCAGCATCAGGACGAGGGTGCGGTTGTGCTTGACCAGGGCGACCGTGCTCTCGATGTAGTCCTCGCGCATCTTCACGTCGCCGGCGAAGGCCGTCACCTTGGCGCGGCCGCCCAGCAGGGTGCCGCCGCGCAGCTCCTCCTTGTGGATCTCCTCACCGTAGACGGGCGCGCCGGTGACCGGCTCGACCCAGAACCTGCGGACGGTGGTGTACCAGCGGGTGGTGCCTGTCTTGGCGACCGACTCCGGGGTGATGCCCTGCACCGGCATCTTCTTGGGCAGGGAGACCTTGGTCCACGGGATGGTCTGCTCGAAGTAGTAGACCTTGACGCCCCGGAAGGTCTGCGTCCCCTTGTAGTGGATGGGGTTGGTGGTGCGGGTCTGCGCGTCGAAGTACTCGTAGTCCCGTTTCTCGGTCAGGAACGGGAACTTGAACTCGATGCCGTCCCGGGTCACCGGGTCGCCGTCGACCATCTCGCCGGTGGCGTGCACGGGTTCCTGGCTGTGGGCGTCGAAGATGTAGCGCTCGGGGATCTCGGAGACCATCTTGCCGTCGGGTCCCTGGACGTAGGACAGGCCGTCCCAGACGACGACGTCCCGGCCCGCCGTCCTCTCGATCCTCTTCGCGGCCGCCACGTCGCCCTTGAGGGTCTGCACGATGGTGACCTGGGGGACCTTCTTCGCCTGCATGGTGCCGTAGTCGAGGAGCGTGGCGTTCTTCGCCACCAGGACCATGGCCTGGTACTGGTTCGCCGGGATCTTGGCGAGCCGCGGGAAGGCGTACCAGCGCAGCAGCGGGGACAGCGCGGCGAAGAACACGGCGAAGGCGAGCAGGACCAGACTGGCCTTGCGGCGCATCTCGGCCTCCCGGGGCGGCGGTTACGGGTGGGACGGCACCGTGGTGAGCAGCGGCTCGGGGGACGTCCTTCCGTCCGGCGACCCCAGGGCGCTGACCGTCACGACCAGGACGACCGCGAGGACGAGACCGGTCGCGGCGGCGATCAGGGCGCGCATGCGGGACCTCCCTACGGCCGACGGCTGCCTGATGGTGCGTCAGGTCCGGGCACCGTAGCAACGGGAGGGTGAGATGAGAACAGGTCGTACGACGACGAGGGCGCCGTCCCGCGTCGGCGGGAGGGCGCCCTGTGGTCGTACGGCGGTGGATCAGGAGGAGGCGGAAGCGCTCGGGGAGGCGGAGGCCGACGCGGATGCGGAGGCGCTCGGCTGGGGGCTCGGCGACGGGCTCGACGAGGGGCTCGACGAGGGGTCGGCCGCGGCGACCGTCAGCTCCACGGTGAGCGTGGCGCCACCGGTGGTGGTGATGCGGAGCAGGAACGTGCCGGTGGTGTCGTCCGCGTACAGCTTGGGCAGCGTGAGCAGGCCGTCCGCGTCCGTCTGGAGGTCCGTGAGGGTGCGGACGGCGTTGCCGTTCGCGTCCTTGAAGTACGGGCCCTTGTCGTTCTCGCTCGTGTCGTCCGCCGACTTGATCAGCGTGGCGGTGGCGGCGACCTTGTCGGCGACGGCGCCCTGGTAGGTCGCCTTCGCCTGCACCTGGTCGGCGAACTCGCCGCCCGGGGTGCAGGTCGCCGCGGTGGTGTTGACGAGGGCGAGGGTGTCGGCGGCGCGCGCGGTGACGGTCGCGTCGTAGTCGACGCCCTTGACCGTGCGGCCGATCACGCCGGCGTGGACCGTGAAGTCGCCGGTCTTCTCGCCCGCCTGGAGAGCCGGCGCGACGGCGACGCCCTTGCTGTCGGTGACGACCGCGGCGCTCTTCTCGCCGCCGCTGAAGGTCGCGTCCGTGTCCCCGACGATGGTGAAGCGCACCCGGACCTTGGCGACGGCCCGGCCGACCTTGGTCTCCGCGCGCGTGCTGATCTGCTTGCCGAACGCGTCCCCGGCCATCGCCGTGAGCGTGGCGGTGCCCGCGTTCTCCAGGTGGTCCACGGAGTCGGTGGCCGTGGGCGGCACGGTCGGCGTCGTGCTGGGGGTGCTCGGCGCGGGCTCGGTGGGGTCCGGCGTGTTCTGGGCCGGCTTCGTCGTCGAGCCGCCGGAACCGGAGCCGGAACCCGAGCCGGAGCCGGTCGAGCCGTCGCTGCGGTGCGAGGGCAGCGTTCCGGTGCCGTCCGGGACCGAGTGGGTGCCCTTGCGGTAGAACTCGTACCAGGACAGGACCAGGTTGAGGTAGTCCTGCGAGTTGTTGTAGCTCAGAATCGCGCTGTTCATGTCGGCCTGGACGGACAGGTCCCAGCCATTGCGGCACAGGTAGTGGCCGGCGGCGAGCGCCGCGTCGTAGACGTTGTTGGGGTCCTTGACGCCGTCGCCGTTGCCGTCGCGGCCCGCCCACGCCCAGGTCGACGGGATGAACTGCATGGGTCCGACGGCCTGGTCGTACTCGCTGTTGCCGTCGTACTTGCCGCCGTCGGTGTCCGGGATGAGCGCGAAGCCGTTGCCGTCGAGCTGCGGGCCGAGGATCCGGTGCAGGGTGTTGCCCTCGGCGTCCACGTCACCGCCGCGGGCCTGGCCGGACTCGACCTTGCCGATGGCGGCCAGCAGCTGCCAGGGCAGGTTGCAGCCGGGCTTGGAACCGCGCAGCTCCGCCTCGGCCTTCTTGTAGGCGTCGAGGACGGTGGCGGGGATGCCGGCCTCGGCCGCGCCGCGGGAGACGGCGGTGCCGATGCTCGGCGCGGAAGCCGTGGGACTCGGGCTGGGGTTCGGGCTGTTCAGCGGCGGCAGGTCCGTGAAGTACGGCGAGTTGCCGGTGGCGCCGTCGGGCGCGGAGGTGCTGGCTCCGGCGTTGGCCTGTCTTCCCGTGTCCTTGGCGGGGGCGCCCGGTGCCTGGGACGCGGACAGTGCCGCTACCGCCAACGCGGCCGCGGCGGTCGTCGCCGCTCCCTTGCGCAGCCGCCTGCCGAATTGCGCCGCCATAAGGTGAACCCCTCCCATGGACGCCTTCTGAGCGCCCGTCTCCGTCTGTCCGTTCGCCCCTGGTGTGACGGACGACCCGGTGTTGTGGTTGCCCCTGTTACCTCTTTCGCGTGGTGAGGTAGCGCATCCGGCCGTGCACGCCGGGGCGGCGACCCAGGCGACCCTACGACAACTTCCCTTCCGCGGACACCCGGCGGTGCCCGATTTTCACCAGTTGGCCATCGCCCGTTGAACGATGGTGGTGTGGCGGATACTTGCCGTACGCGATCACTTGTTCGGCGCTCCGGCCGACGACTGCTCCAGGGGGCCCGGATGCCGTTCACTCTCAGCCACGCCGCCGCCGTGCTGCCCGCCGTGCGCGGCGACGGGACCGGGCGCGGCCGGCTGGTGCCGGCGGTGCTCGTCGCGGGGTCCTTCGCGCCCGACCTCACCTACTACGCGGCGAGCGCGGTGCCGGACGCGATGGAGTTCGGCGACTTCACGCACTCGTTGCCCGGTGTCCTCACCGTCGACGTGCTGTTCGCCTGGGCGCTGGTCGCGCTGTGGCTGCTGGTCCGGGAACCGCTCGTGGCCCTCGCGCCCCGCGCCCGGCAGGCGCGGGTGGCCGGGCTGCTGCGCTGCGGGGCGCCCCGCGGGCGTGCCGGACTCTCCGCGGCGGCCTGGTGGTACGTCTCCGCCGTGCTCGGCGGGCTCACGCACGTCGTCTGGGACGCGTTCACGCACCACGGCCGCTGGGGGACGCGACTGGTCCCGGCCATCGGCCGGAACGTCGCGGGTATGCCGCTGTACTCCCTGCTCCAGTACGGCAGTTCGGTGGCCGGCGCGGCCGTGCTCGCCGTGTTCGCGGTCCGCGCGGTACGGCGGGCGCCGGCCGCGGAGCCGGTGGGGGTGCCGCTGCTGTCGGTGCGGGACCGGTGGTGGGCGGGCGCCGGAATCGCCGGCTGCGCCCTGCTGGCGGCGGTGCAGCGGGCGGTGCGGTGGTGGGAGTACTGGGGGGCTGTGGCGAAGCCCTGGGAGCTGCTGCCGACGGTGCTCTTCGGAACGGGCGCGGGGCTGCTGCTCGGGGCGCTGGGGTACGCCGTGGCGGTCAGGGTGTGGCGTCCGGCTCCGGTGGGCGACGGCGTGCGGCGGAGTGCCCCGGCCGTTCGGTGAGGCTCGCGACGAACACGGTCATGGTGCGGGGGCGGCGGGGGCCGGGGAGCGCGTTGAGGAGCAGCGCGAGGTAGCTGCGGGCGAGGTCGAGCCACTGGCGCAGGTCGGGCCGGGCGCGGAGCCGGCGCCGCAGCCGGGTGGCTGCTCGGCGCACGGTGACGGCGAGGTCGACGGGGATGCGGGCGGAGCTGGCGCCGGCCGCCAGGGCCGGGGCCGACGGGGCCGCCGTGACCTGGGCGGAGGCGGAGGCGGAACGGGCCTTGGCCGGGGGCCTGCTCTGGGGCGTCCGGCGGTGAACCATACGTATACCCATGGCCGCATCCTTGCCGCTGCCGGGGGCCGAGGCGTTCTGACAGGGTCCACGCGAGTGACGTGTCCGCACCCCCACTCCCGCGCCTCTCCCCCTTGCGGCGCCGCTTCCTCGCCCTTGCTTCGCCGTACCGTCCCCTCTGGTCCGCCGCGCCCTTTTCTCCACGGCGGCCCCTTCTTTCCTCCGCCGCACCGACGAGCAGCCGCAGCGGCGCTTCCCGGCGGTGCCGAACCGGGCGCGTCCCGTGGGTCCGGCACCGCCGGAAGCCGCCGTCGTGGCCGAGCACCGTTGCCGCGGAGAAGGGGGAGCGGCGGAGAAGGAGCCGGAAAGAGGGGAGGCACCGCTCAGCCCAGGGTCGGGGAGCGGTGCCGCCTGTCGAGGATGGGTGCGCCCTGTCAGGGAGGGGCGTTCTCCGGTGGTCGTCCGGGGAACGCCCCCTTTGTCGGGTCTCGCCGTGGGCGTCAGTGGGCTGCTGATTCCCAGTCCGGGCCCACGCCCACCGAGACGTCCAGGGGAGCACGGAGGTTGACGGCGTTGGACATCTGCTCGCGGAGGACGGATTCGACCCGGTCGCGCTCGCCGGGGGCGACCTCCAGGACGATTTCGTCGTGGACCTGGAGGAGCATGCGGGACTTCAGGTCCGCCTCGCGCAGCGCGCCGTCCACCCGGAGCATGGCGATCTTGACGATGTCGGCCGCCGTGCCCTGGATGGGCGCGTTGAGTGCCATCCGCTCGGCCGCCTCCCGGCGCTGCCGGTTGTCGCTGTTGAGGTCGGGGAGGTAGCGGCGGCGCCCGAAGAGCGTCGCCGTGTAGCCGGTGGCGCGCGCCTCGTCGACCACGCGGCGCAGGTAGTCGCGGACCCCGCCGAACCGCTCGAAGTACGTGTCCATCAGGGCCCGGGCCTCGCCCGCGTCGATGTTCAGCTGCTGGGAGAGGCCGAAGGCCGACAGACCGTACGCGAGGCCGTACGACATCGCCTTGATCTTGCGGCGCATCTCCGCGTCGACGGCCGGGCGGTCGACGGAGAACACCTGCGAGGCGACCGTGGTGTGCAGGTCCTCGCCGGAGGTGAACGCCTCGATCAGGCCCGCGTCCTCGGAGAGGTGGGCCATGACACGCAGCTCGATCTGGCTGTAGTCGGCGGTCATGAGCGACTCGAAGCCCTCGCCGACGACGAAGCCCCGGCGGATCGCCCGGCCCTCGTCGGTGCGGACCGGGATGTTCTGGAGGTTCGGGTCGGTGGAGGAGAGGCGGCCGGTCGCGGCGACGGTCTGGTTGAACGTGGTGTGGATGCGGCCGTCGGCGGCGACGGTCTTGATCAGGCCCTCGACCGTGACCCGCAGCTTGGCCTGCTCGCGGTGCCGGAGCATGATCACCGGCAGTTCGTTGTCCGTCTGGCCGGCGAGCCAGGCGAGCGCGTCGGCGTCGGTGGTGTAGCCGGTCTTGGTCTTCTTGGTCTTCGGAAGCGCCAGTTCGCCGAAGAGGACCTCCTGGAGCTGCTTGGGCGACCCCAGGTTGAACTCGTGGCCGGCCGCCGCGTGCGCCTCCTTCACCGCCTGCTGCACTGCGCCCGCGAACATCTGCTCCATCGCCTCCAGGTGCGCGCGGTCGGCCGCGATGCCGTTCCGCTCCATCCGGGCGAGCAGGACGGAGGTGGGCAGCTCCATGTCACGGAGCAGGTCCGCGGCGCCGACCTCCTGGAGCCGGGCCTCGAAGGCCTCGCCGAGGTCGAGGATCGCGCGGGCCTGGATCATCAGGGCCTCGGCCTCGGCGCCGTCGTCCGCGCCGAACGCCAGCTGGCCGTCGGCCGCGGCGGCCGGGGCCAGCTCGCGGTGCAGGTACTCCAGGGACAGCGCGTCCAGGTCGAAGGAGCGGCGGCCGGGCTTGACCAGGTACGCGGCGAGTGCGGTGTCCATGGTGACGCCGTCGATGGTCCAGCCGTGCTCGGCGAAGACCCGCATGGCGCCCTTGGCGTTGTGGAAGACCTTGGGTCGGGCGGCGTCGGCCAGCCAGGCGGCGAACGCGTTCTCGTCGGCCTCGTCCAGTTCGGCGGGGTCGAACCAGGCCGCCGCACCCTGGGCCGCGGCGAGGGCGACCTCGGCGACCGAACCGGTGCCGAGCGCCCAGGTGTCGACGGTGGCGACGCCCAGGGGCTGCTCCGCGCCGTGCTCGGCGAGCCAGCCCGCCAGCTCGCCGGTGCCGAGGACGGTGCCGTCGACCTCCACGCCCCCTTCGGCGACGGGCGTGGACTCGGCCTCCTCTGCGCCGGGGTCGACGGCGTAGAGCCGCTCGCGCAGCGACGGGTTGCGGATCTCCAGGGTGTCCAGGATCATCGCGACGTTCTTGCGGTCGTACGGCGCGCGCTCCAGCTCGGCGACCGTCCTCGGCAGCTCCACGCCGCGCTCCAGCTCGGTGAGCCTGCGGTTGAGCTTGACGGACTCCAGGTGGTCGCGGAGGTTCTGCCCGGCCTTGCCCTTGACCTCGTCGACGCGCTCCACCAGCTCGGCGAAGGAACCGAACTGGTTGATCCACTTCGCGGCGGTCTTCTCGCCGACGCCGGGGATACCGGGGAGGTTGTCGGACGGGTCGCCGCGCAGGGCCGCGAAGTCCGGGTACTGGGCGGGCGTCAAGCCGTACTTCTCGAAGACCTTCTCCGGGGTGAACCGGGTCAGCTCGGAGACGCCCTTCGTCGGGTAGAGGACCGTGGTGTGCTCGGTGACCAGCTGGAAGGAGTCGCGGTCGCCGGTGACGATCAGGACCTCGAAGCCCGCGGCCTCGGCCTGGGTGGCGAGGGTGGCGATGATGTCGTCGGCCTCGAAGCCCTCGACGGCGAAGCGCTGCGCGTGCATGGCGTCGAGCAGCTCGCCGATCAGCTCGACCTGGCCCTTGAACTCGTCCGGGGTCTTGGAGCGGTTCGCCTTGTACTCGGCGAACTCCTCGGAACGCCAGGTCTTGCGCGAGACGTCGAACGCCACCGCGAAGTGCGTGGGCGCCTCGTCACGCAGGGTGTTGGCCAGCATCGACGCGAAACCGTAGATCGCGTTCGTCGGCTGGCCCGTCGCGGTCGTGAAGTTCTCCGCGGGCAGCGCGAAGAACGCGCGGTACGCCAGCGAGTGCCCGTCCATGAGCATCAGCCGGGGACGGGGGCCGCCGGGGTTCTTGTCGGTCTGCTTCGCTGCTGTCTCTGCCACGCCCCCGATCCTGCCACGCCGCACTGACAGTGAGGGCCGACGGCCGGGAGTGCGGTGAGCTCGGCACCGCCGGACGGCACCGCCGCGGCTGACCGCCGCGGCTGACCGCCGCGCGGCGGGGAGGACCAGCGGCGGCTTCGAAACGGCGAGAGGCGGATCGACGGCCGCCCGCCGACCGACGGGGACGCGGAGCCGGGCGGGGCGCCGGGAGGGCCCGGCTGCCAAGCATTGGTTTCCGCTTCCGCCGGGCAGCCCGTGCTCGATGGTTGTCCGTGGTGCGTGCGAGGATCGGGTGCACAGGGCAGTGGTGCCGGCGTGGAGGGAGAGCGTGCGATGGCGACGAAGCCGCCCAAGGAGGACCCCGTCCAGGACGCGCCGCAGGTCGCGGAGCCGAAGCACGCGGCCGCGGGACTGCCCGCCATAGGACACACGCTGCGGATAGCCCAGCAGCAGATGGGCGTGAAGCGCACCGCGCTGACGCTGCTGCGGGTGAACCAGAAGGACGGCTTCGACTGCCCCGGCTGCGCCTGGCCGGAGCCCGAGCACCGGCACACGGCCGAGTTCTGCGAGAACGGTGCCAAGGCGGTGGCCGAGGAGGCCACCCTGCGCCGGGTGACCCCCGAGTTCTTCGCCGCGCACCCGGTCGCCGACCTGCACCACCGCAGCGGTTACTGGCTCGGCCAGCAGGGGCGGCTCACCCACCCCATGTATCTCGCCGAGGGCGCCGAGCACTACGAGCCGGTCGGCTGGGAGCGTGCCTTCGACATCATCGGCGAGGAGATCGCGGCCCTCTCCTCCCCCGACCAGGCGGTCTTCTACACCTCGGGCCGGACCAGCAACGAGGCCGCGTTCCTGTACCAGCTGTTCGCGCGCGAGCTGGGCACCAACAACCTGCCGGACTGCTCCAACATGTGCCACGAGTCCTCGGGTTCGGCACTGAGCGAGACCATCGGCATCGGCAAGGGCAGTGTCCACCTCGAGGACCTGTACAAGGCCGACCTGATCATCGTCGCCGGGCAGAACCCGGGCACCAACCACCCCCGGATGCTCTCCGCGCTGGAGAAGGCCAAGGCCAACGGCGCGAAGATCATCAGTGTCAATCCGCTCCCCGAGGCCGGCCTGGAGCGGTTCAAGAACCCGCAGACCCCGCAGGGCATGGTCAAGGGCGCCGCCCTCACCGACCTGTTCCTGCAGATCCGCATAGGCGGCGACCAGGCCCTGTTCCGGCTCCTCAACAAGCTCGTCCTGGAGACGGAGGGCGCGGTCGACGAGGAGTTCGTGCGGGAACACACCCACGGGTACGAGGAGTTCGCGGCGGCCGCCCGCGCCGCCGACTGGGACGAGACGCTCACCGCCACCGGACTGACCCGCGAGGAGATCGAGAAGACCCTCGCCATGGTGCTCGCCTCGCAGCGCACCATCGTCTGCTGGGCCATGGGGCTCACCCAGCACAAGCACTCGGTGCCGACGATCCGGGAGGTCGTCAACTTCCTTCTGCTGCGCGGCAACATCGGCCGCCCCGGCGCGGGCGTGTGCCCGGTCCGCGGCCACTCGAACGTGCAGGGCGACCGCACGATGGGCATCTTCGAGCGGCCGGCCCCGGCCTTCCTGGACGCCCTGGAGAAGGAGTTCGGCTTCGCGCCGCCGCGCGAGCACGGCTTCGACGTCGTCCGGGCCATCCGCGCGCTGCGCGACGGCGAGGCGAAGGTCTTCTTCGCGATGGGCGGCAACTTCGTCTCCGCGACGCCCGACACGGAGGTCACCGAGGCGGCGGTGCGCCGGGCCCGGCTGACCGTGCACGTGTCGACGAAGCTGAACCGCTCGCACGTCGTCACGGGCGCGCGGGCGCTGATCCTGCCGACGCTCGGCCGCACCGAGCGCGATCTCCAGGGCGGCGGCGAGCAGTTCGTCACCGTCGAGGACTCCATGGGCATGGTGCACGCCTCGCGCGGCCGCCTGGAGCCCGCGAGCCCGCACCTGCTGTCGGAACCGGCCATCGTGTGCCGGCTGGCCCGGCGGGTGCTCGGCGAGAACAGCCGTACGCCGTGGGAGGAGTTCGAGAAGGACTACGCGACGGTCCGGGACCGTATCGCCCGCGTGATCCCCGGCTTCGACGACTTCAACGCGCGCGTGGCGCACCCGGGCGGCTTCGCGCTCCCGCACGCCCCGCGCGACGAGCGGCGCTTCCCGACGGCCACCGGCAAGGCGAACTTCACGGCGGCCCCGGTCGAGTATCCCGAACTGCCCGAAGGGCGGCTGCTGTTGCAGACGCTGCGCTCGCACGACCAGTACAACACCACGATCTACGGCCTGGACGACCGCTACCGGGGCATCAAGAACGGCCGCCGGGTGGTCCTGGTGAACCCGGAGGACGCGCGGCTGCTGGGCGTCGCCGACGGGGCGTACGTGGACCTGGTCGGCGAGTGGAAGGACGGCGTGGAGCGCCGGGCGCCGGGCTTCCGGGTGGTGCACTACCCGACCTCCCGGGGCTGCGCGGCCGCGTACTACCCGGAGACCAACGTGCTGGTGCCGCTCGACTCGACGGCGGACGTCAGCAACACCCCGGCCAGCAAGTCCGTGGTGATCCGTCTGGAGGTCGGTGTGCCGCACCCGAGAGCCGCCGACTGAGCGCCCGCTCAGCGCTTCTGGAAGAATCGGCGGCCGACTGAGCGTTTGCTCAGCCGAGGCAGACAGCCGCACGACGAACGGAGCCGGCCCATGGGTGAGCAGCAGCACGTGAAGTTCCCGCAGGAGGTCATCGACGAGTACGCCTCGCTCGGCGTCGACCTGCAGGCCCTGTTCTCGGCGGGTCACTTGGGCAACCGGATGGGCGTGCAGATCCTGGAGGCCTCGGCGGAACGGGTCGTGGGCACCATGCCGGTGGAGGGCAACACCCAGCCGTACGGGCTGCTGCACGGTGGTGCCAGTGCGGTGCTGGCGGAGACTCTGGGCTCGGTCGGTTCGATGCTGCACGGCGGCAGCTCGAAGATCGCGGTCGGTGTCGACCTGAACTGCACGCACCACCGCGGCGCCCGCTCCGGCCTGGTCACCGGCGTAGCCACCCCCGTCCACCGGGGGCGGTCCACGGCGACGTACGAGATCGTCATCAGCGACGAGGAGGGACGGCGGGTGTGCAGCGCGCGCCTGACCTGTCTGCTGCGTGACGTGCGCCCGGGCGACTAGCTCCGTCCTCGGGGCGCCGGAGCCCGACCGGAACCCCGGCGGGACACAGGACCTCGGCAGCGCGTGCCGAGGTCAGCGCCCGGTAAGAGAACCACAGGGAAGCCCGGCGCACGGCCGGCGCCCGCCGCCGCGCACCCCGCCGGGAAATGCGAAAAAGTTCCGAAGGCTTGACTTTCTTTCCTGGGCGTAACTCTACGTAATACGCGTGTAATCCGCATTCGCTGTTTCACCCCAGTTCCCGGGACACGCCGCGTCCCCCGCCCCGTCCGAAAGTCGCCCACAGCAACGGCCGGGCGTAATGCGCAAAACCGTTGAGACGCCTGAACGGATCATGCCGGGTCCTGCGGGTTCTCAGAATGCGGACGGGGCGAATCGGGCTCAATTCCTGCTTTCCCCCCACGATGTACCGCTCTGCATTACCTCGTGTCATAACAAGAGCGTCACAGCCTTGGACAAGCTCTCCTCCACGTTCCTCACCCGCGCTTAGAGTCACGGCCAGTCACCGCTCCACAGGGAGTTCGGTACCGGCGCGGCATCCGTCGTTCCCCGCGAGGGGGCGCATGCCCGCGGAAAGGATCGATTGTGCGACAGCGTTCTCTGGTGATTCTTACCTCCGTGCTGACCACCGGAGCCCTGACCCTCACCGCCTGCGGATCCCGCGACGACAACAGCAAGAGCGGCGACAGCGGCAACGTGACGGTCACGATCGGCGTCGACGCCCCGCTGACCGGTCAGAACTCCGCCACGGGTCTCGGCATCCAGTACGGCGCCCAGATCGCCGTCGACGACGCCAACAAGAACAAGACCGTCCCGGGCGTCACCTTCAAGATCAAGGCGCTGGACGACAAGGCGATTCCGGCCACCGGCCAGCAGAACGCCACCCAGCTCGTCTCGGACAAGACGGTGCTCGGCGTCGTCGGCCCGCTCAACTCCGGTGTGGCCACGCAGATGCAGCAGGTCTTCGCCACCGCCAACCTGGTGGAGATCTCGCCGTCCAACACCAACCCCGAGCTGACGATGGGCAAGAACTGGCAGACCAGCCCGTCCCGCCCGTTCAAGACGTACTTCCGCACCGCGACCACCGACGCCCTGCAGGGCGCCTACGCGGCGGACTACGCCTACAACGTCGCCAAGAAGAAGAAGGCCTTCGTCGTCGACGACAAGCAGACCTACGGCGCGGGTCTGTCGAAGATCTTCTCGGAGCAGTTCGCCAAGCAGGGCGGCAAGGTCATCGGCACCGACCACGTCAACACCGGCGACCGTGACTTCTCCACCCTGGTCACCAAGATCAAGAACTCGGGCGCCGACATCCTGTACTACGGCGGCCAGTACGACGAGTCCGAGGTGCTGACCAAGCAGCTCAAGGACGCGGGCGCCAACATCCCGCTGTTCGGCGGCGACGGCATGTTCACCCCGACCTACATCAAGACCGCCGGCAAGGCCTCCGAGGGCGACCTGGTGACCTCGATCGGCGTCCCGGTCGACACCCTGCCCGCCGCCAAGGACTTCGTGGCCACCTACAAGGCCAAGAAGTACCCGGGTGACTACGGCACCTACGGCTCGTACTCCTACGACGCCACCACCGCGATCATCAAGGCCATCGGCAGCGTCGTGAAGGACGGCAAGGTCCCGGACGACGCCCGCTCGCAGATCGTCAGCGGCGTCCAGAGCACCTCCTTCGAGGGCATCTCCGGCAAGATCTCGTTCGACCAGTACGGCGACACCACGAACAAGCAGCTGACCGTCTACAAGGTCGAGAACGGCGAGTGGAAGTCCGTCAAGAGCGGCGTGGCCACCCCGAAGTAACCGGCCGTCACACATCGCACCACCAGGGCCGCGCGGCGCAGACCACCGTCACCGCGCGGCCCGCCTTCTACCGCCCCCCTGACTCTCCCCACCACATGGAGGCCATGCGGTGAACACCCTGCCGCAGCAGCTGGCCAACGGGCTGTTCCTCGGCTCGATGTACGGTCTGATCGCCATCGGTTACACGATGGTGTACGGCATCGTCCAGCTCATCAACTTCGCCCATGGCGAGATCTTCATGACCGGAGGCTTCGGCGCCCTCACGGTCTACCTTCTCCTGCCGGACGGCATATCCATGTGGGTAGCCCTGCCGGCGATGCTCATCGGCGGCGCCCTGGCCTCCGTCCTCATCGCCGTCGGCGCCGAGCGCTTCGCCTACCGGCCACTGCGCGGCGCACCACGCCTCGCCCCGCTGATCACCGCGATCGGCCTGTCGCTCGCGCTGCAGCAGGCGGTCTTCAACTGGTACCACGTCGACGGTGACGCCAAGACCGCCCGGGTCTTCCCCCAACTGCCGTTCGGGCCGCTGCACATCGGCTCCGTGACCGTGCAGAGCGGTGACATCTTCCTGATCATCGCCGCCCCGCTGTGCATGGCGATCCTCGCCCTGTTCGTCCGGCTCTCCCGCACCGGCCGCGCCATGCAGGCCACCGCCCAGGACCCGGACACCGCCCAGCTGATGGGCATCGACACCAACCGCATCATCGTCATCGCCTTCGCGATCGGCGGCTTCTTCGCGGCCGTCGCCGGTGTCTCCTACGGCCTCAAGTACGGCTCCGTCTCCTACGACATGGGCTTCATCGCCGGTCTGAAGGCGTTCACCGCGGCCGTCCTCGGCGGCATCGGGAACATCTACGGCGCGATGCTCGGCGGGCTCGTCCTCGGCATCGCCGAGGCCATGGCCACCGCCTACATCGCCAACATCCCCGGCATGCAGCAGCTCGGCGGTGGCGGCTGGGCCTCCGTGTGGGCCTTCGTCCTGCTGATCCTCGTACTCCTCTTCAGACCACAGGGTCTGCTCGGCGAACGCGTCGCGGACAGGGCGTGAGCAGCATGACCGACACGACCAACTCCCCGGCCACGGCCGGTCGCGGGCCCGTTCCGCTGCCGCTGTCCGTCGCCCGGCTGCTCATCGCCGTCGGTGCGGTGGGAACCGTCGCCAGCACCTTCATGAGCTGGACCTGGACGTCGGAGTTCCCCGGCGACCTGACGGTCTACGGCTACCCGGCCGGCCTGCAGATCCTGGCCCTCGTGGGCGGCGTCCTCACGCTGCTGTTCGGGCTCACCCTGTGGGACGTCAAGGGGCTGCGCTGGCTCAACCCGGCGGGGGCCACCTCCCCGGTCTTCCTGACGGCCCTGTCGGCGTTCGCCGTCTGCTGGTTCACCGGCATCGCCATCGCCGTCGACCTCAACGGCCTGGTCAACCTGGACCCCGGCGCGTACGTGGCGATGGCGGCCTCCGCGCTGCCCGTCGTCGGCGCCCTCGCGCTGCCCCACCCGGCCCCCGGCACCGGCTTCCGCGGCTACCTGACCAAGCCTCAGCTGCCGGCCCCCGGCAAGTCGTCGCCGCTCACCGAGCGCATCGTCATCACGGTCGGCGTCGCGCTCGCCCTGGTGGTGTTCACCTACGGCATCGGGATCGACAACGACGCGAGCGAGACCTTCATCGGCTACCTCCTGCTGCTCGTCTTCGCCGCCTGGGGCCTCATGCACACCGGCCTCGTCGACCGCTTCGCGACCACCGCGGCGCACCACAAGGGGTTCGCCTCGGCGCTCGCCTTCGTGGCGGCCGTGATCTTCCCCTTCACCCAGAGCGACGACCACAACGCCAACGTCGGCGTGAACATCCTGATCTTCGCCACCGTCGCCCTCGGCCTGAACATCGTCGTCGGCCTCACGGGTCTGCTCGACCTCGGGTACGTCGCGTTCCTCGGTGTCGGCGCCTACGCGGCCGCGCTGGTCTCGGGCTCGGAGTACTCCCGGTTCTCCGGGGTGCACTTCCCGTTCTGGGCCGCCGCCCTCACCGGCATGGCCGCCTCGCTGGTCTTCGGTGTGCTGATCGGCGCACCGACCCTGCGGCTGCGCGGCGACTACCTGGCCATCGTGACGCTCGGCTTCGGTGAGATCTTCCGCATCACCGTCAACAACCTGGACGGCGACTCCGGACCCAACATCACCCGCGGCCCGAACGGCATCACCCAGATCCCCGACCTGAACATCTTCGGGTTCAACCTGGGCGAGGCGCACGACATCGGCGGGTTCACCCTGGGCCGGTTCGCCAACTACCTGTTCCTGATGCTCATCGTCACCGCGATCGTCGTGCTCGTCTTCACCCGCGCCGCCGACTCCCGTATCGGCCGCTCCTGGATCGCCATCCGCGAGGACGAGACCGCCGCCACCGCCATGGGCATCAACGGCTTCCGCGTCAAGCTGATCGCCTTCGCCCTCGGCGCGTCCCTCGCGGGTCTCGCCGGCACCGTGATGGCGCACGTCAACTACAGCGTCAACCCGCAGCCGTACCAGTTCGCCGGCGCCGCCCCGCCCAACTCGGCCTTCCTGCTGGCCGCCGTCGTCCTCGGCGGCATGGGCACCGTCAGCGGTCCGCTGCTCGGCGCGAGCGTGCTCTACCTGGTCCCGGAGAAGCTCCAGTTCCTCCAGAACTACGAGCTGTTCGCCTTCGGCGTCGCGCTGATCCTGCTGATGCGGTTCCGGCCGGAGGGCATCATCGCCAACCGCCGCCGCCAGCTGGAGTTCCACGAGACCGGCCAGCTCGACGTACCGGCACAGGCGACGCTGAGCGACGATCCGGCCGTCACCAAGGCAGGGGCGTAAGCAACCATGACGACACCTGTACTCGAAGCCCGTGACGTCACGATGCGCTTCGGTGGTCTGACCGCCGTCCGGTCCGTTGACTTCACGGTCAACAGCGGCGAGATCGTCGGTCTGATCGGCCCGAACGGCGCCGGCAAGACCACCTTCTTCAACTGCCTCACCGGCCTGTACGTGCCCACCGAGGGCACGGTCTCCTACCAGGGCAAGGTGCTGCCGCCCAAGCCGCACCTGGTGACGCAGGCCGGCATCGCCCGGACGTTCCAGAACATCCGGCTCTTCGCCAACATGACCGTCCTGGAGAACGTCCTCGTGGGCCGCCACACGCGGACCAAGGAGGGCCTGTGGTCGGCGCTGCTGCGCGGCCCCGGCTTCCGCAAGGCCGAGAAGGAGTCCGAGGCGAGGGCCATGGAGCTCCTGGAGTTCATCGGCCTGGCCGCCAAGCGCGACCACCTGGCGCGCAACCTGCCCTACGGCGAGCAGCGCAAGCTGGAGATCGCGCGGGCGCTGGCCAGCGAGCCGGGCCTGCTGCTGCTGGACGAGCCGACGGCCGGCATGAACCCGCAGGAGACCCGGGCCACCGAGGAACTGGTCTTCGCCATCCGGGACAAGGGCATCGCCGTCCTCGTCATCGAGCACGACATGCGCTTCATCTTCAACCTGTGCGACCGGGTCGCCGTCCTCGTGCAGGGCGAGAAGCTCGTCGAGGGCACCTCCGAAGTCGTCCAGGCGGACGACCGGGTCATCGCCGCCTATCTGGGCGAGCCCTTCGAGGGCGACCCCGGGACGGCGGAGGCGGCCGAGGTCGAGGCCGCGGAGGCCGCCGTCGAGGACCGGACCGCCGACGCGACCGCGACCGCCGACGCGACCGCAGAGGCAGAGTCGGAGTCGGACGCGACCGCAGACTCGGACGCCGCCGAGGCGGACAGCACGGATGCGGAGAGCACCGAGGCGGACAGCACCACCAAGGGAGAGGCCCAGTGACCGCACTGCTGGAGGTCGAGGACCTCAGGGTCGCCTACGGCAAGATCGAGGCCGTCAAGGGCATCTCGTTCAGCGTCGAGGCCGGTCAGGTCGTGACCCTCATCGGCACCAACGGCGCCGGCAAGACGACCACCCTGCGCACCCTGTCAGGGCTGCTCAAGCCCGCCTCGGGGCGGGTCGTCTTCGACGGCAAGCCGCTCGGCGGGGTCCCGGCGCACAAGATCGTCGCGCTCGGGCTCGCCCACTCCCCCGAGGGCCGGCACATCTTCCCCCGCCTGACCATCGCGGAGAACCTGCAGCTCGGCGCGTTCCTCCGGAAGGACAAGGCGGGCATCGAGAAGGACATCCAGCGCGCCTACGACCTCTTCCCGATCCTGGGCGAGCGGCGCAAGCAGGCCGCGGGCACCCTCTCGGGCGGTGAGCAGCAGATGCTGGCGATGGGGCGCGCGCTGATGTCCCAGCCGAAGCTGCTGATGCTGGACGAGCCGTCGATGGGTCTTTCGCCGATCATGATGCAGAAGATCATGGCGACGATCCTGGAGCTGAAGTCGCAGGGGACGACGATTCTGCTGGTCGAGCAGAACGCGCAGGCGGCGCTGTCGCTGGCCGACCAGGGGCATGTGATGGAGGTCGGGAACATCGTGCTGTCGGGCAGCGGGCAGGACCTGCTCCACGACGAGTCCGTCAGGAAGGCCTACCTGGGCGAGGACTAGCAGTCGGCCGGCTGCCGGGGTGGGGGCTGGTCACGCAGTTCCCCGCGTCCCTGACGGGGCGCCTCCCCTGCCGCCGTCGCAAAAGGCCCGTGCTCCCTTCTCCGGAGCACGGGCCTCGGCGTTCGTACGCGTGCGGGTCAGCCCTTGCTGGACTTCTTCTCCTCGCTGTCGGCGATGACCGCCTCCGCGACCTGCTGCATCGACATGCGGCGGTCCATCGAGGTCTTCTGGATCCAGCGGAACGCGGCCGGCTCGGACAGGCCGTACTCGGTCTGGAGGACCGACTTCGCGCGGTCGACGAGCTTGCGGGTCTCCAGGCGCTGGGTGAGGTCGGCGACCTCCTGCTCCAGCTGGCGCAGTTCGTTGAAGCGGGAGACGGCCATCTCGATCGCCGGGACGACGTCGCTCTTGCTGAACGGCTTGACCAGGTACGCCATCGCGCCGGCGTCGCGGGCGCGCTCGACGAGGTCGCGCTGCGAGAATGCGGTGAGCATCAGGACCGGGGCGATGGACTCCTCGGCGATCTTCTCGGCCGCCGAGATGCCGTCCAGCTTGGGCATCTTGACGTCGAGGATGACGAGGTCGGGGCGGTGCTCGCGGGCCAGCTCGACGGCCTGTTCGCCGTCACCGGCCTCGCCGACGACCGTGTACCCCTCCTCCTCCAGCATCTCTTTCAGGTCGAGCCGGATCAGGGCCTCGTCCTCGGCGATGACGACACGGGTCGTCAGCGGAGGCACGTGCGACTTGTCGTCGGGTGCGTCGACTGGCTGGGGCGACTCGGCGGCGGTCACGGGGGCTCCTCGTTCAGGGCAGGGTTACTGCTGACAAGAGCCTACCTAGCTACGGTATGGTGGACGCGCGGAGGGTCGGGGTTCACCTTTGATTCTTCGAGCCCCGGTAGCCCAATTGGCAGCAGGCAACGGATTCAAAACCCGTACAGTGTCGGTTCGAGTCCGACCCGGGGCACTTTTACTTGGATTCCAAGGTCGCGTTATGACGTTGCCGAAGGGCCCCTCCGGTCGGCCGGAGGGGCCCTTCGCACGTCACTTGGGGCTGTCGTCCTCGCCGATGTGGTGCACCCGGACCATGTTCGTGGAGCCGGAGACCCCGGGCGGCGAGCCCGCCGTGATGACCACGACGTCCCCCTTCTGGCAGCGCCCGTACTTCAGCAGCAGTTCGTCGACCTGGTCGACCATCTTGTCCGTCGAGTCGACGTGCGGGCCGAGGAAGGTCTCGACGCCCCAGGTGAGGTTGAGCTGGGAGCGGGTGGCCGGTTCCGGGGTGAAGGCGAGCAGCGGGATCGGCGAGCGGTAGCGCGAGAGCCGGCGGACGGTGTCTCCCGACTGGGTGAACGCGACCAGGAACCTCGCGCCCAGGAAGTCGCCCATCTCGGCGGCAGCCCGGGCGACCGCGCCGCCCTGGGTGCGGGGCTTGTTGGTCTCGGTCAGCGGCGGCAGGCCCTTGGCGAGGATGTCCTCCTCGGCCGCCTCGACGATCTTCGCCATGGTACGGACGGTCTCGATCGGGTACTTGCCGACGCTGGTCTCGCCGGAGAGCATCACCGCGTCGGTACCGTCGATGACCGCGTTGGCGACGTCGGAGGCCTCGGCGCGGGTCGGGCGCGAGTTCTCGATCATCGAGTCGAGCATCTGGGTGGCGACGATGACCGGCTTGGCGTTGCGCTTGGCCAGCTTGACGGCGCGCTTCTGGACGATCGGCACCTGCTCCAGCGGCATCTCCACGCCCAGGTCGCCGCGGGCGACCATGATGCCGTCGAAGGCGGCCACGATGGAGTCGATGTTCTCGACGGCCTGCGGCTTCTCGACCTTGGCGATCACGGGAAGGCGGCGGCCCTCCTCGTCCATGATGCGGTGGACGTCCTCGATGTCCCGGCCGCTGCGGACGAAGGACAGGGCGATCACGTCGAAGCCGGTGCGCAGCGCCCACCGCAGGTCGGCCTCGTCCTTGTCGGACAGCGCGGGGACGGAGACGGCGACGCCGGGGAGGTTGAGGCCCTTGTGGTCGGAGACCATGCCGCCCTCGATCACCGTGGTGTGCACCCGGGGGCCGTCGACGCGGGTGACCTCCAGGCAGACCTTGCCGTCGTCGACGAGGACGCGCTCGCCGGGGGTGACGTCACCGGCGAGACCCGTGTACGTCGTCCCGCACTGGTGCCGGTCGCCCTCGGCGCCCTCCTCCACCGTGATGACGAAGGTGTCACCGCGTTCGAGAAGTACCGGGCCTTCGGTGAAGCGGCCGAGCCTGATCTTCGGGCCTTGAAGGTCGGCGAGCATCCCGACGCTGCGACCGGTCTCGTCGGAGGCCTTGCGGACACGCTGGTAGCGCTCCTCGTGCTCGGCGTAGCTGCCGTGGCTGAGGTTGAATCGGGCGACGTCCATGCCGGCCTCGACCAGGGCCTTGATCTGGTCGTACGAGTCGGTGGCGGGCCCCAGAGTACAAACGATCTTTGCTCGGCGCATGTTTCGAGCCTAGGCCTTACCGGCGGGTAGAGAATTGGCCGTACATGACGACCCAACAACCTTTGCGTGAAGGCCTATTGACAAGTGTTGAATGTGCGGCGCCGCGCTCCTATGAGCATCTCGCACTTGTTGAACACGGCGCATTCAGGTCACCTGATCGAAACCTCCCGGGCCTGTTGCCGACGGTCATGCGCAGGACAGAATCTACGCGCGTCGTTGACCGAACCACGAGGAGATCAAAAGATGCCCTTGAACCGTCGGAAGTTCCTGGAGAAGTCCGCCGCGACCGGAGCGGGCGCGGCGATCGCCGGCGCGGCGGCGGCCCCGGCACAGGCGTCGGCACGGCCGGTCCCGCGCCCCAGGCGGTACTCGCTCACCGTCATGGGCACCACCGACCTGCACGGGCACGTCTTCAACTGGGACTACTTCAAGGACGCGCAGTACTCCGACACGGCCGGCAACGCGATGGGCCTGGCACGCATCTCGACCCTGGTCGAGCAGGTGCGCAAGGCGAAGGGCCGCCGCAACACCCTGCTCCTGGACGCCGGTGACACCATCCAGGGCACCCCGCTGACGTACTACTACGCCAAGGTCGAACCGATCACCGCCAAGGGCGGCCCGGTGCACCCGATGGCGCAGGCCATGAACGCCATCGGGTACGACGCGGCCGCCCTCGGCAACCACGAGTTCAACTACGGCATCGAGACGCTCCGCAGGTTCGAGGACCAGCTGGACTTCCCGCTGCTCGGCGCCAACGCGGTCGACGCGAAGACCCTGAGGCCCGCCTTCCCGCCGTACCTCGTCAAGGAGTTCCACGTCCCCGGCGCCCCGCCGGTCAAGGTCGCCGTCCTCGGCCTGACCAACCCGGGCATCGCCATCTGGGACAAGGCCTACGTCCAGGGCAGGCTCGCCTTCCCCGGTCTGGAGGAGCAGGCCGCGAAGTGGGTGCCGAAGCTGAAGGCGATGGGCGCGGACGTGGTCGTGGTCTCGGCCCACTCCGGCTCCTCGGGCACCTCCTCCTACGGCGACCAGGTCCCGTACGTGGAGAACGCGGCGGCGAACGTGGCCAGGCAGGTGCCGGGCATCGACGCGATCCTGGTCGGCCACGCGCACGTGGAGATCCCGGAGCTGAAGGTCGTCAACGAGGCCACCGGCAGGACCGTCGTCCTCTCCGAGCCGCTGTGCTACGCCGAGCGCCTCTCCCTCTTCGACATCGAGCTGGTGTTCACCAAGGGCGGATGGGAGGTGGAGTCGGTCGCGGCCTCGCTGCTGAACTCCAACACGGTCGCCGACGACCCGAGGATCACCCGGCTCCTGAAGGACGAGCACGCCAAGGTCGTGGCGTACGTCAACCAGGTCGTCGGCACCGCGACGGAGACCCTCACCACGGTCGACGCCCGGTACCGGGACGCCCCGATCATCGACCTGATCACCAAGGTCCAGGAGGACGTGGTCAAGGCGGCCCTGGCGGGCACCGGGTACGCCTCGCTGCCGGTGCTCGCGCAGGCCTCGCCGTTCTCGCGGACCTCCGAGATCCCGGCCGGTGACGTGACCGTCCGGGACCTGTCGAGCCTCTACGTCTACGACAACACCCTGGTCGCCAAGCTGATGACGGGCGCGCAGATCCGCGCGTACCTGGAGTACTCGGCGGAGTACTTCGTGCGGACGGCGGCCGACGCCACCGTCGACACGGACAGGCTGACGAACGCGAACGGCCGCCCGGACTACAACTACGACTACGTCTCGGGGCTGCGGTACGAGATCGACATCGCGCAGCCGGCCGGGTCCCGGATCAGGAACCTGACCTACGAGGGCGCCGCCCTCGACGACGCCCGGCAGTTCGTGCTCGCGGTGAACAACTACCGCGCCAACGGCGGCGGCGCGTTCCCGTACGTCGCCTCGGCCAAGGAGCTGTGGTCGGAGTCGACGGAGATCCGCACCCGGATCGCGGAGTGGGTGACCGCCAAGGGCGTCCTGGACCCGAAGGACTTCGCGGCGGTGGACTGGCGGCTGACCCGCGACGGCGTGCCGGTGTTCTGACGGAACCGGGAGGGCGCCGGTCCGGGACCGGCGCCCCGCGCTCAGTCGACCAGCGGGGTGAGCTGCCTCGGCTGCTGCTGCGCCGGGACCCGCTCCTCCGGCCGCTCCAGGCCGAAGCTGGTGAAGGCGGTGCGCGCGGGGAGCGCGTAGGGGTCCTTGCCGGTCAGGGTGTTGAGGATGGTGGCGCTGCGCCAGGCGGCCAGCCCCAGGTCCGGGGCGCCGACGCCGTGGGTGTGGAGTTCGGCGTTCTGGACGTACGCCGTGCCGGTCACCGACGGGTCGAGGACGAGCCGGAACCGCTCGTCCACGCGCGGGCGTTCGCTGTTGTCCCGGCGCAGGTAGGGGTCGAGTCCGGCGAGCAGGCGGCCGAGGGGGCGTTCGCGGTAGCCGGTGGCCAGCACGACGGCGTCGGTGGTGAGCCGGGAGCGGCTGCCCTGCTGGACGTGTTCGAGGTGGAGTTCGACCTTGGTGGTGGCGACGCGTCCGGCGGTGCGGACCTGGACACCCGGGGTCAGCACGGCCTCGGGCCAGCCGCCGTGCAGCGTACGGCGGTACAGCTCGTCGTGGATGGCGGCGATGGTGTCGGCGTCGATGCCCTTGTGCAGCTGCCACTGGGCGGAGGCGACCCGGTCCCGGACGGATTCCGTGAGGGCGTGGAAGTAGCGGGTGTAGTCCGGGGTGAAGTGCTCCAGGCCGAGCTTGGAGTACTCCATCGGCGCGAACGCCTCGCTGCGCCCGATCCACTGCAGCTTCTCGCGGCCCGCGGGGCGGTTGCGCAACAGGTCGAGGAAGACCTCGGCGCCGGACTGCCCGGAGCCCACGACGGTGACGTGCTCGGCGGCGAGGAACGCCTCGCGGTGGTCGAGGTAGTCGGCCGCGTGGATGACCGGTACCCCCGGGGACTCCACGAGGGGCCTGAGCGGATCGGGCACGTACGGGACGGTCCCGACCCCGAGCACCACGTTCCTCGTGTACGTGCGGCCGAGGGACTCGGCCTCGCCCTCGGCGTCCAGCCGGGTGAAGTCGACCTCGAACAGGTCGCGTTCGGAGTTCCAGCGGACGGAGTCGACCTGGTGGGAGAAGCAGAGTCCGGGCAGGCTCTCGGCGACCCAGCGGCAGTAGGCGTCGTACTCGGCGCGCCGGATGTGGAAGCGCTCGGCGAAGTAGAAGGGGAAGAGCCGGTCGCGGGCCTTGAGGTAGTTGAGGAACGACCAGGGGTTCGCGGGGTCGGCGAGGGTCACCAGGTCGGCGAGGAAGGGGACCTGGATGGTGGCGCCGTCGATCAGCAGCCCGGCGTGCCAGTCGAAGCCCGGACGCTGCTCGTAGAAGACGGCGTCGAGTTCGGCGAGCGGCTGGGCGAGCGCGGCGAGGGAGAGGTTGAACGGCCCGATGCCGACGCCGACCAGGTCGCGGGGTGCTTCGGGCTCGTGGCGTGGGGGGTTGGGCGTCGAGCTCATTGGGGCGTGCTTCCTTCCACGAGTTTCAGGAGGAGGGCCAGTTCGTCCGGCCGGGTGTGGGGGTTGAGGAGGGTGGCCTTGAGCCAGAGCCGGCCGTCGAACCGGGCCCGGCCGAGGACCGCACGGCCGTCGTGCAGCAGCCTGCGCCGTACGTCGGCGACGTCGTCGTCGGTGGCTCCGGTGGGGCGGAACAGCACCGTGCTGATGTTCGGCCGGTCGTACAGTTCGAAGCCGGGGTGCTCGCGGACCAGGGCGGCGAGGTCCCGCGCGCGGGCGCACACCTGGTCGACCAGGGCGCCGAGTCCGGTGCGGCCCAGGGTCTTGAGGGTGACCGCGATCTTGAGGACGTCGGGGCGCCGGGTGGTGCGCAGCGAGCGGCCGAGCAGGTCGGGGTAGCCGGCCTCGGTGTCGTCGTCGGCGTTGAGGTAGTCGGCGTGGTGGTGGAGGACGCCGAGCTCGCCCGGCCGGGCGACGGCGAGCAGGCCGGCGGCGACCGGCTGCCAGCCGAGTTTGTGCAGGTCGAGGGTGACCGTGTGGGCGCGCTCCAGGCCGGCGAGCTTGTCGCGGTGCCGGTCGCTGAAGGCGAGGCCGCCCCCGTAGGCGGCGTCGACGTGCAGCCGGGCGCCGTGGGCGGCGCAGAGCCCGGCGATCTCGGGGAGCGGGTCGATGAGCCCGGCGTCGGTGGTGCCCGCGGTGGCGGCGACCAGCAGCGGCCGGGGCAGGTGGGTGAGGGCGGCGTGCAGGGCGGCCGGGTCGAGGGTGCCGTTCGGGGCGGGGACCACGACGGGTTCGGCCAGGCCGAGCAGCCAGGCGGCGCGGGGCAGCGAGTGGTGGGCGTTGGCGCCGTGGACCAGCCGCAGGCCGCTCCCGAGGGCTTCGCGGGCCAGCAGCAGCGCGAGCTGGTTGGACTCGGTGCCGCCGGTGGTGACCACCGCGTCGGAGAGACCGATGGTGTGCGCCAGGGTGCGGGTGACGAGGGCTTCCAGGGCGGCGGCGGCCGGGGCCTGGTCCCAGGAGTCCAGGGACGGGTTGAGCGCGCTCGCGGCGAGGTCGGCGGCGGTGGCGACGGCCAGCGGCGGGCAGTGCAGATGCGCCGCGCACAGCGGGTCGGCGGGGTCGGCGGCGCCCTCGGCGAGGGCGGTCACCAGGGCGCGCAGGGCGTCGGGGTCGCCGTCGTCGGGGAGGACGTCCCCGACGGCGTCCGCGACCCGCTCGGCCACCGCCTCGGGTCCGCCCGCGGGCAGCGGCCCGCCGCGCGCCCGGCCGCCCGCGCGCAGCGCGTCGAGCACGGTGTCCAGCAGAGGCCGCAGGGCGTCGGGGCCCTGGGGTCCGGATGCGAGGGGCGGCGTGCTCATGGGATCTCCTCGGGGCGCGGCCGGAAGGGGGTGTCCAAAGGGGGTGTCCGCGGGGGGAGTTCCAGCTTGTACGGGATTGGGTCTGCGCGCCCCCAAAGCTCAACGATCGAAACCCGAAAGTGGGTACTGCCGTGCGGGGAAAACCTGTCGGGACGGTGCGCCCCGGGCGCGTCGGAGCAAGCGGTGAAAGGGCGTTGAGACCGGGGCTGACCGGGGTTAACGTCGGTCGCGTGGTTGACGCGTGGATGATCGACGTGCCCGGTGAGCGGGTGTTGGTGCGGGAACCGCGGCCCGCGGACGAGGCACCGCTGCTGGACCTCTTCGAGGCCTGCGAGGACTGGTTCGTGGCGGCCACCGGGCTGCCGTCGGGGCCGGGCGACGTGCAGAGCCTGTTCTACGGGCTGCCCGAGGGAGCCGACCCCGCCGACAAGGTGCTGCTGGTGCTGGAGCGGGACGGGGTCGTCTCGGGCCTGGTGGACGCGGTGCGGAACCATCCGGCGCCCGGTGCGGTGGCGGTGGGGCTGTTCCTGCTGGCGCCCTGGGCGCGGGGCCGGGGGCTGGGGCGGGCGCTGGCCGAGTCGCTGCTCGCGCACGCCGAGGAGGTGTCCGTGGTGACGGCGTCGGTGCCGCCGGGCTGGCGCTCCGGTGAGTGCTTCCTGGAGCGCCTGGGCTTCACGCTGGGCGCGCAGACGTCCAGGGCGGCCGAGGTGGGGAACCGGCGGGCGGGGCCGCGGGAGCGCGCGGTGCGCCGGGCGGAGCTGCGACTGTCCGCGGACTGACGCGCCGGTCGGGGACAGGCTGCCGGCCGGCGACGAGACGTGCGACGCGGGCGCGGCCGACGTTGCCGGTGGCACCGGTGACTACGGTCCCGGGTCTCTCCTGGGCTCTGTGGTGCTGCTCCGGCACCGAGCCCAGGAGCGGCGGCCGGTCCCCGCTCCGTGATCGGGGACCGGCCGCGCCCGTGTCGTCGCGGGGTCCCCGGCCTACGCCTCGCGGACCCGCAACGCCCTTTCCAGGTCGTCCAGTTCGTCGACCAGGCGGCGGCGCAGGGCCGTCACCGGCTCGCCGTCGGCCAGGCAGGCCCGGCCGAGGGCGAGGTTCTCGGCGTCGACGGCGTGCGCGGGGAAGGCCTGCCGGCCGGTGACCGTGGCGATGCGGGGGCCGCGCCGGGCGGCGACGGCGACCGCGTCCCGGTAGTAGCGCGGCACGTACTCGCGGACCAGGTCGGCCTGCTCGGGATGCCAGAAGCCCTCGGCGGTGGCCGTGAACAGGTAGTTGGACAGGTCGTCGCGGGTGAACATCGCCTCCCAGGCGGTGCGCTTGGCCTCGGGGTCGGGCAGCGCGGCCCGGCAGCGCGCGGCGCCCTCCTGGCCGCTGGCGCTGGGGTCGCGGGCCAGTTCGGCGGCGATCCGGGCCTCGTCGACGGCGCCGAGGACGGCGAGCCGGGTCAGGATGCGCCAGCGCAGCTCGGGGTCGAGTTCGGGCCCGCCGGGCACGGTGCCCTCGGCGAGCCAGGCGGCGATGGTGTCGGGGTGGGCGGCGGCCGCGATGAAGTGCCGTACGGCGATCAGGCGCAGCCCGGGGTTGTCGCCGTCCTCGGTGCGCCGGATGAAGTCGCGGCACAGGGCGGAGACGGTGGCGAGGGCGGCCGGGCGGTCCTCGGGCCTGAGGTACCGGTCGACGACGTGGACCGCGGTGAAGGCCAGCACGCCCTGGACGAGGGCGAGGTCGGTCTCGCGCGGGAGGTGGGCGCGGGCGGTCTCCAGGTAGGCGGCGGGCGGCAGCTCACCGTCGCGGACCGCGTCCCGCAGGGCGTTCCAGACCACCGCGCGGGTCAGCGGGTCGGGCAGGCCCGACAGGTGGGCGCGGACGGTGGCGGCGGACTCGGCGTCGAACCGGACCTTGGCGTAGGTGAGGTCGCCGTCGTTGAGCACGAGCAGGGCGGGACGTTTGCCGAGGACCTGGGGCGCGGCCTGCGGGACGTCGAGGTCGATGCGCTCGCGCAGGACGAGCCGGCCCTCGTCGGTGAGGTCCTGGTCGTAGACGCCGACGCAGATGCGGTGCGGGCGGCTGCCGGTGCGCTCGACGGTGAGGGTGTGGCTGCCGTCGGCCGCGGCGGCCAGGGCCGGGGTGAGGGTGTCGACGCCGGTGGTGCGCAGCCAGGTGTCGGCCCAGGCGTGCACGTCGCGTTCGGTGGCGGCGGCGAGGGAGTCGACGAAGTCGGCGAGGGTGGCGTTGCCGAACCGGTGCCGCTGGAAGTGGATGTTGATGCCGGCCAGGAAGTCCTTCTCGCCCATCCAGGCGACCAGCTGGCGCAGCGCGGAGGCGCCCTTGGCGTAGGAGATGCCGTCGAAGTTGAGCAGTGCGGCGGCGGTGTCGTCGACGGCCTCGGGGGCGACCGGGTGGGTGGAGGGGCGCTGGTCGGCGTCGTAGCCCCAGGCCTTGCGGGCCACGCCGAAGTCGACCCAGGTGTCGGTGTAGCGGGTGGCCTCGGTGAGGGTCTGGTAGCCCATGTACTCGGCGAAGGACTCGTTCAGCCAGATGTCGTCCCACCACCTGAGGGTGACGAGGTCGCCGAACCACATGTGGGCCATCTCGTGGGCGATGACCATCGCGCGGGTCTGCCGCTCGGTGTCGGTGACGGCGGAGCGGTAGACGAACTCGTCGCGGAAGGTGACCAGGCCGGGGTTCTCCATGGCACCGGCGTTGAACTCGGGGACGAACGCCTGGTCGTAGGAGTCGAAGGGGTAGGGCTCCTCGAACTTCTCGTGGTAGCGGTCGTAGCACGCGCGCGTGATGTCGAGGATCTCCTCGGCGTCGGCGTCCAGGTGCGGGGCCAGGGAGCGGCGGCAGTGGATGCCGAAGGGCAGTCCGCGGTGCTCGGTGCGCACGGAGTGCCAGGGGCCGGCGGCGACGGCGACCAGGTAGGTGGAGATCAGCGGGGTGGCGGCGGCTCGCCAGCGGCCCTCGCCGAGGTGCTCGGTGACGCCGTTGGCGAGCACCGTCCAGCCCTCGGGGGCGGTCACGGACAGCTCGAAGACGGCCTTCAGGTCGGGCTGGTCGAAGGCGGCGAAGACACGCTGCACATCCTCCATGAACAGCTGGGTGTAGACGTACGTCGCGTCGTCCGCGGGGTCCGTGAAGCGGTGCATGCCCTCGCCGGTGCGCGAGTAGCGCATGGTGGCTTCGACGTGCAGCTCGTGCTCGCCCGCGGTGAGGTCCTTCAGGGGCAGCCGGTTCTCGTCCAGCGTCCCGGGGTCGAGGGGCTGTCCGTCCAGGGTGACGGCGCGCAGTTCGACAGGCTTCATCTCGACGAACGTGTCGCCGTCGGACCGGGCCGTGAACCGGATCACGGTGCGGGAGTCGAAGGTCTCGTCCCCGGTGGTCAGGTCGAGGTCGATCGTGTAGCGGTGGACGTCGAGGAGCTCGGCGCGGCTCTGCGCTTCGTCGCGAGTCAGTACGGACATGCGGGCCATGCTGCCCGATGACACCGACAACGCACAGGGGCGGGGGCGGTACGCGGCATATGTCCGGTCGGGGGCGCGCAGTGGTACGCGACGGCGCTGATGGGAGCGCCCCCGCGCCTGGAACACCTGTGCGAGCGTCGTCACCGCACGGGGGTCGCCCTGCGGTGCTCGTCACCGCACGGGGGTCGCCCTGCGGTGCTCGTCACCGCACGGGGGTCGCCCTGCGGTGCCGGACGCTCGTCGAGGCGTGCGCCGGGTTTCTCCGGATCAGTGCCGGTCGGTCTCCCGGCCGTTCACGGTGTCCTCGGCGATGGACTCGTGGTGCCTGATCACCTCGGCGATGATGAAGTTCAGGAACTTCTCGGCGAAGGCGGGGTCGAGCTTGGCGTTCTCGGCGAGCGCGCGCAGCCGGGCGATCTGCCGGGCCTCGCGGGCCGGGTCGGCCGGGGGCAGCCGGTGGACCGCCTTGAGGTGGCCGACCTGCTGGGTGGCCTTGAAGCGCTCGGCGAGCATGTGGACGACGGCCGCGTCGATGTTGTCGATGCTGTCGCGCAGCCGGCCGAGTTCCTCGCGGACGGCGGGGTCGGCGTCACCGGTACCGGTGTTGCTGGTGGTCATGGGCGTCCACCCTAAAGGGGGCGGCGGGGTGATCCCTAAGGGCCGTCGGCGGGTTCGGCCACCGGCGGACCCGGTTCGCCGTCCTCCTGCAGGCCCTCGTTCCAGTCGTCGGGGACGGCCCGGCTCTGCTGGGTGCGGAAGCGCACCGGGGCGGTGCCGACCCGGCGGGTGAACAGGCGGGAGAAGTAGGCCGGGTCGTCGTAGCCGACGCGGCGGGCGACGGCCGCGACGGAGAGCCCGGTGGTGGCGAGGAGCTCCTGGGCGCGGCCGAGGCGGATGCCGATCAGGTAGTCCTTGGGGCTGCACCCGGCGACCCGGCGGACGGCGGTGCGCAGCTCGGCCGGGGTCATGCCGTGCCGGGCCGCGTGGTCGGCGACGGTCATGCCGGTGCAGGCGTCCCGGGCGAGCGCGTGCAGCATCGGGTCACCGTCCGGGGCGAGGTCGGCACGCGCGCGGCGCAGGGCGACCAGCAGCTCGTGCACGGCGGCGCCGGTCTCGACCTCCAGGAGGGGGTTGCCGCGGCGGGCGGCACGGGCGATACGGGCGATGACGTCCCGGGGTCCGGTGGCGTCCGCGAGCGGGACCACGGGCCGCTCGGGCTCGATGTAGCCGAGTTCCGTGTAGGTCGCGGTGTCGGGTCCGGCGAAGGACACGAACGCCTCGTCCCAGCCGCTGTCCGGGTCGGGGCCGTAGTGGTGCGGGACGCCGGGCGTGAGCCACACCAGCGCGGGCGCCGTGACGGCGGTGCGGCGCCCGTCGGGCATTCGGTACCAGCCCCGGCCCGAGCTGATCACCACGGCGACGTGCCCGTCCAGCACGCGCGGGCCGACGGCGGGCACGGCGCCGTACTGGAGGCCGACGCCGAGGCACACCAGGCCGAGCCGGTGGTGGACGGCGCCGGGCGTGAAGAACCGCATCCAGGTGCGGAAGACCGGGGCTCCCTGCGGCACTGCGCGCCCCTTCCGTGCGTGTCTTCCGTGCGTCTCTCCGTGCGCTTGTTCCGCGCGTTCCTTCCGTCCAAGTGCTGCTGATCTTTGTCCATGGTCTCGGCGCGCGCCAGCAGGCCAAGGTGAGCGTATGAGCGACTTCACGGTGGGCGAAACGGATTTCCTGCTCGACGGCCGGCCGGTGCGGCTGCTGTCCGGCGCGCTGCACTACTTCCGGGTGCACGAGGACCAGTGGGGCCACCGGCTGGCGCTGCTGCGCGCCATGGGGCTGAACTGCGTGGAGACGTACGTCCCCTGGAACCTGCACGAGCCGCACGCCGGCGGCTTCCGCGACGTCGAGGCCCTCGGCCGCTTCCTGGACGCGGCGCGGGTGGCGGGCCTGTGGGCGATCGTGCGGCCGGGTCCCTACATCTGCGCGGAGTGGGAGAACGGCGGGCTGCCGCACTGGGTGACGGGCGAGCTGGGCGCGTCGGCACGCACGCGTGACGAGCGGTTCCTCCGGTACACGGACCGCTGGTTCCGCCGCCTGCTGCCCGAGGTCGTCTCCCGGCAGCTGGACCGGGGCGGCCCGGTGATCATGGTGCAGGTCGAGAACGAGTACGGCAGCTACGGCTCCGACACCGCCTACCTGGCCCACCTCACCGACCTGCTGCGCGCCGAGGGCGTCACGGTGCCGCTGGTCACCTCGGACGGCCCCGAGGACCACATGCTCACCGGCGGCTCGGTCCCCGGGCTGCTCGCGACGGTGAACTTCGGCTCGCACGCGCGCGAGGCCTTCGAGACCCTGCGCCGCCACCAGCCGCACGGCCCGCTGATGTGCATGGAGTTCTGGTGCGGCTGGTTCGACCACTGGGGCGGCGAGCACGTCGTCCGGGACGCCGAGGACGCGGCGGCGGCGCTGCGGGAGATCCTGGAGTGCGGGGCGTCGGTCAACGTCTACATGGCGCACGGCGGCACCAACTTCGGCGGCTGGGCGGGCGCCAACCGGCCCGGCGGCGAGCTGCACGAGGGCCCGCTGGAGGCGGACGTGACGTCGTACGACTACGACGCCCCGATCGACGAGTACGGCCGCCCCACGGAGAAGTTCTGGCGTTTCCGCGAGGTCCTCGCCGCTTACCACGACGGCCCGCTGCCCGAACCACCCCCGGCTCCGGGCACGCCGGCCTCCCCGGTGGACGCGGAGGTGACCGGCTGGGCCCCCCTCAGCGCCGTCCTGGAGACCCTCGGCACCCCCGAACGCGTCCACCCGGTCCCGCCCACCTTCGAGGAGCTGGACATCGCCCGCGGGCTGGTCCGCTACGAGGTGGACGTGCCGGGCCCGCGGCAGCCGTACCCGCTCACCGCGCGGGGCCTGCGCGACCTCGCGGTCGTCTACGTCGACGGCGAACGGGCCGGGGTCCTGACCGAGGAGGAACCCCAGCTCAAGAAGCCGGTCGCCGGCCCCGCGCGCGTGGAGCTCTGGGTGGAGTCCCTGGGCCGCGTCAACTACGGCCCGCGTTCGGGCGAGCCGAAGGGCATCACCGGGGGCCTCCTGCACGAGCGCCAGTTCCTGCACGGGGTACGCGCGCGTGGCCTCGACCTGGACGCGTTCGAGGCGGGCGTGGACGAGGTGCCTTTCGGCCCGCTCCCGGCGGAGGGCGCGCCGGGTCTGTACCGGGGCACGGTGACGGTGCACGGGGCTGGTGACGCCCGTCTGGAACTGCCCGGCTGGACCCGCGGCTTCGTCTGGATCAACGGCTTCAACCTCGGCCGGTACTGGTCGACGGGCCCACAGGAGTCGCTGTACGTCCCCGGGCCGGTCGTGAAGGAGGGCGAGAACGAGGTCTGGATCCTGGAACTCCAGGAATCGCACCAGGCGACGGTACGGCTGGCGCCCCTTTAGGGGCGCTGGGGGTGCCCCCGGCCGAAGGCCGGGGGCAGGAACCGCGCGATCGGCCCCCACCGAACCGCAGACGTCGAACAACCCTCCGCCCCCCGATTCCCCCCGTCCCCCGCATACTGGGAAGGAAGCTCCGGCGGCGTCCATGGGGGTAGCAGACGTGGCGAACGGCGGCCCGGTAGAGCACGGCTACCCGCACCTGGACACCGTGCGGGCCGCCATCACGGCGTTGTACCGACGGCTGTCGTACGACACCGTCCAGACCTTCGCCACCAGCGTCCTCCCCGCCGACGTCGCGTTCTGCGACACCGACGACCTCCACCTCGGCTCGCAGCGCGTCGCCCGCGAGATCGTCCGGCACTTCCGCCTGCCCGACGCCCGCATGATCGTCGGCTTCAAGGACATGACCCACGCGGCCAATGTCGAACTCACCGCGGGCCCCGAGTACTTCGTCGAGCTGAACGACCGTTTCCGCACCCACCGCGAGGACATCGGCGCGGCCCTCGCCCACGAGGTGATGCACATCTACCTGCACCGCCTGGACCTGTCCTTCCCGAGCGTCCGGGACAACGAGATCCTCACCGACACGGCGACCACCTACCTGGGGGCCGGCTGGCTGCTCCTGGACGCCTACCGGGAGCACGGCGAGGCGTCCCAGAAGCTGGGCTACCTCACCCCGGAGGAGTTCGGCTACGTGCTGGCCAAGCGCGCCCTCGTCTTCCACGAGGACCCGTCGGTGTGGTTCACCAGCCCGCAGGCTTACACGGCGTACCAGAAGGGCATGGCCAGGGCCCGCCAGGACGGGGAGCAGCCGCCGCTCAGCGCGGCCGGGTGGGCGGGCCGCCGCCGCTACGCCCGGGACCGCCGCCACGCCCCCGCGGCGCCGCCCCCGCAGCCCGGCGCCGCCTACGCCTTCACCCCCGACAGCGGCGGCCGGCTGCGGGTCTCGTTCCCGTGCCCGACCTGCCACCAGCGGATCCGGGTGCCGGTCCGGGGCCGGGTCCGGGCCCGGTGCTCGCTGTGCCGGACGGTGCTGGAGTGCGACACCTAGCCCCCGCCCGGCCCCGCGCCCCCCGACCCCGTGCCCTCGCTCTCACGCCCCGTACACCGCCCCCGGCGGCTCCGCCTCGGCCAGCAGTTTCAGCGCCGTCTCCCCCGCCTCCGCCGGGGTCCACCGGGCCCCCTTGTCGGCGGTCGGACCGGGCCGCCAGCCCTCCATGACGGTGATCCGGCCGCCCTCCGCCTCGAACACCCGCCCGGTGACGCCGGCGCTGGCGGCGGAGCCCAGCCAGACCACGAGCGGGGCGACGTTCCCGGGGGCCATGGCGTCGAAGCCGGCGTCGGGGGCGGCCATGGCCGCGGCGAAGGCGCGCTCGGTCATCCGGGTGCGGGCGGCCGGGGCGATCGCGTTGACCTGGACGCCGTAGCGGGCCAGTTCGGCCGCCGCGACCAGGGTGAGGCCGACGATGGCCGCCTTGGCGGCGCTGTAGTTGCCCTGCCCGACCGAGCCCAGCAGGCCGGCGCCGCTGCTGGTGTTGACGACGCGGGCCGCCGGGGCGCGGCCCGCCTTGGCCTCGGCCCGCCAGTGCGCGGCCGCGTGCCGCAGCGGCAGGAAGTGGCCCTTGAGGTGCACCCGCACGACCGCGTCCCAGTCGTCCTCACCGAGGTTGACGAGCATGCGGTCGCGCAGAAAACCGGCGTTGTTGACGAGGGTGTCGAGGCGGCCGTACGCGTCCAGGGCCGCCGCCACCAGCGACTTCGCACCGGCGTCCGTCGCGACGTCGCCGCCGTGCGCCACCGCCTCGCCGCCGGCCGCCCGGATCTCGGCCACGACGGCCGCGGCCGGGCTGTCGTGCCCCGCCGCGCCGTCGAGGCCGACGCCGAGGTCGTTGACGACGACCCGGGCACCCTCGGTGGCGAAGGCGAGCGCGTGGGCCCGGCCGAGCCCGCGTCCGGCGCCGGTCACGACGACGACCCGGCCCGCGCAGATTCCGCTCATCTCAGTCCTCCTGGTCGGACGGCTTGTTGGCAGTTGCGGCGTCGAGGAAGGCGGGCCGCTCGCCGCCCCCGTGCACGAGCAGGCTCGCCCCGCTGATGTAGGCGGCCGCGTCGGAGGCGAGGAAGACGGCGGCGGCGCCGACGTCGCCGGGGGCGGCGAGGCGGCCGAGCGGGACGGTGCGGGAGACGGCGTCGACCCCGTCCGGGCCGCCGTAGTGGAGGCCGGCCAGTTCGGTGCGGACCATGCCGACCACGAGGGTGTTGACCCGGACCTCCGGCGCCCACTCGACCGCCATGGACCGGGCGAGGTTCTCCAGCCCCGCCTTGGCCGCGCCGTAGGCGGCGGAGCCCGGCGAGGGGCGGCCGCCGCTGACGCTGCCGATCATCACCACCGCTCCCCGGGCCCGCCGCAGGTGCTCGTACGCGGCGAGGGAGGCGGTCAGCGGGGTGAGGAGGTTCAACTCGATCACCCGGGCGTGCCGCTCGGCGTCCGCGTCGGCGAGCCGCCGGTAGGGGGTGCCGCCCGCGTTGTTGACGAGCACGTCGACGCGGGGCAGGGCGTCGAAGAAGGCGCGCACGGCGGCCGGGTCGCGCAGGTCGAGGGGGGTGAACTCGACGCCGTCGAGGGGTTGTTCGGGCGGCCGGCGGGCGCAGGTCAGGACGTGGGCGCCGGTCTCGGCGAAGGCCCGGGCGATCCCGGCGCCGACCCCCCTGGTACCGCCGGTGACGACGACCGTCCTGCCGCTCGGCGAGTTATCCACAGGGCCTCCCGCTCGTCCGCACCGGCTGCTAGCTTCGAAGCCTCACACCTAACAAATGTTTGGTGGAAAGGCAGCTGAGTGCGAAGGTAGCTGATGCGTCCATGAGTGTCTCCACCTCGTCTCCGGAAAAGGGCATCGCGCTCGTCACGGTCGACCACCCCCCGGTGAACGCCCTGCCGGTGCGGGGCTGGTTCGCGCTGGCGGACGCGGTGCGCGCGGCGGGCCGCGACCCGGAAACCCGTTGTGTCGTGCTGGCCGCGCGGGGCCGGGGTTTCAACGCGGGCGTGGACATCAAGGAGATACAGGCGGACGGGGACGCGGCGCTGCTCGGCGCCAACCGGGGCTGCGCGGAGGCCTTCGCGGCGGTGTACGAGTGCGAGACCCCGGTGGTGGCCGCGGTGCACGGCTTCTGCCTGGGCGGCGGGATAGGGCTGGTGGGCAACGCGGACGCGATCGTGGCGAGCGAGGACGCCGTCTTCGGGCTGCCGGAGCTGGACCGGGGCGCCCTGGGCGCGGCCACCCACCTGGCCCGCCTGGTCCCGCCGCACCTGATGCGGACGCTGTACTACACCTCGCGCACGGCGACCGCGGCCGAGCTGCACGCCCACGGCTCGGTCTGGCGGGTCGTGCCCCGCGGGGAACTGGACTCCGCGGCGCTGGGGCTGGCGCGGGAGATAGCCGCCAAGGACGGCCGGCTGCTGCGCCTGGCCAAGGCCGCCATCAACGGCATCGATCCCGTCGACGTGCGGCGCAGCTACCGCTTCGAGCAGGGCTTCACCTTCGAGGCCGCCCTCAGCGGGGTGGCCGACCGGGTACGCGACACCTTCGGGAAGGAGGGTGCGGGCAGTGACTGACAAGACGATGACCGCCGACGAGGCCGTCGCCCGGCTGACCAGCGGCATGACTCTCGGCATCGGCGGCTGGGGTTCCCGGCGCAAACCGATGTCGCTGGTCAGAGCCGTGCTTCGGAGCGGTGTCGACGATCTGACGCTGGTCTCGTACGGCGGCCCGGACGTCGGGATGCTGGTGGCCGCCGGCCGGGTGCGCAAGCTGGTGACGGCCTTCGTCACCCTTGACTCGGTCCCGCTCGAACCGCACTACCGGGCGGCCCGCGAGCGCGGGGGGTTCGAGCTCGTGGAGGTCGACGAGGGCATGTTCATGTGGGGCCTGCACGCGGCCGCGAACCGGCTGCCCTTCCTGCCGGTGCGCGCCGGGATCGGCTCGGACGTCCTGCGGGTCAACCCCGGGTTACGGACCGTCACCTCGCCGTACGACGACGGGGAGACGTTCGTGGCGATGCCCGCGCTGCACCTGGACGCGGCCCTGGTCCACGTCAACCGCGCCGACCGGCTGGGCAACGGCCAGTACCTGGGCCCGGACCCGTACTTCGACGACCTGTTCTGCGAGGCGGCGGACGCGGCCTACGTCTCCTGCGAACGGATCGTGGACACCGCCGAGCTGACGAAGGAGGCACCCCCGCAGTCGCTGCTCGTCAGGCGACTGAACGTGACGGGGGTCGTGGAGGCACCGGGCGGCGCGCACTTCACGTCCTGTGCGCCCGACTACGGCCGGGACGAGGACTTCCAGCGGATGTACGCGACGACGTCGTGGGCGGACTTCTCCGGGCGGTTCCTCGCCGGGGACGAGCAGGCGTACCGCTCGGCGGTGCGGAACTGGCAGGAGGGCCGAGGGTGACAGGAGAGACAGGGGCGACTGAGGTGACTGAGGTGACGGGCACAGCGCACCCGCAGGTGCTGCGCTCCGAGTACTGCGTCGTCGCCTGCGCCGAGGCCTGGCGCGGCTCCGGTGAGATCCTGGCGAGCCCGATGGGCCTGATCCCCTCCCTGGGCGCCCGCCTGGCCCGGCTGACCTTCGCGCCGGACCTGCTGCTGACCGACGGCGAGGCCCTGCTGGTCCGCCCGGACGGGACGCCCGAGGGCTGGCTGCCCTACCGGCGGCACCTCGCCCTGGTGGCCGGCGGGCGCCGGCACGTGATGATGGGCGCGAGCCAGCTCGACCGGTACGGCAACCAGAACATCTCCTGCATCGGCGACTGGTCCCGGCCCCGCCGCCAGCTGCTGGGGGCGCGCGGAGCGCCGCTCAACACCCTGAACAACCCCACGAGTTACTGGGTCCCGAAGCACTCCCGGCGGGTGTTCGTTCCGAAGGTCGACATGGTGTGCGGGGTGGGGTACGACCGGGTCGCCGCGCATCCGGGCACGGAGCGCTTCCACCGCATCCCGCGCGTCGTCACCGACCTGGGCGTCCTCGACTTCGAGACCCCGGACCACTCGATGCGGCTGGCCGCGCTGCACCCGGGGGTGAGCGTCGAGGACGTGCGGGCGGCGACCGACTTCGAACTCGCCGTCCCGGACGAGGTCCCCCGCACCCGCGAGCCCACCGCGGAGGAGCTGCGGCTGATCCGCGAGGTGCTCGATCCGGGCGGCGCGCGGACGAGGGAGGTCGCCGGCTGATGGAGACCGCGCTGACCCGGCTGGTCGGGATCCGGCACCCGATCGTGCAGACGGGCATGGGCTGGGTGGCGGGACCCCGTCTGGTCTCGGCCACGGCCGAGGCCGGAGCCCTCGGTGTCCTGGCCTCCGCGACGATGACCCTCGATCAGCTGCGTGCGGCGATAGCCGAGGTCCGGTGCCGCACCGACGCCCCGTTCGGGGTGAACCTGCGGGCGGACGCGGCCGACGCCGTCGACCGGGTCCGGCTGATCATCGACGGGGGTGTGCGGGTGGCGTCCTTCGCGCTCGCCCCCTCCCCCGAGCTGATCGCCGAGCTGAAGGAGGCGGGCGTGGTGGTGATCCCGTCCGTGGGGGCGCGGCGGCATGCCGAGAAGGTGGCGGCGTGGGGCGCGGACGCGGTGATCGTGCAGGGCGGCGAGGGCGGCGGGCACACCGGCGAGGTGGCGACCAGTGTGCTGCTGCCGCAGGTGGTGGACGCGGTGCGGATACCGGTGGTGGCCGCCGGGGGGTTCTTCGACGGCCGGGGGCTGGTGGCGGCACTGGCGTACGGCGCAGCGGGGGTCGCGATGGGTACGCGGTTCCTGCTCACCTCGGACTCGACGGTGCCGGACGCGGTGAAGGCGCGGTACCTGGCGGCGACGGTCAAGGACGTGACGGTCACCAGGGCGGTGGACGGACTGCCGCACCGGATGCTGCGGACCGATCTGGTGACCGCGCTGGAGAGTTCGGGCCGGGCTCGGAGGCTGCTGCACGCGGTACGGCGGGCGGCGGGGTTCCGGAGGCTGTCCGGGCTCACCTGGCGGCAGCTGGTCCGCGACGGCCTGGCCCTGCGGCACGGCAAGGAATTGTCGTGGAGTCAGGTGCTGCTGGCCGCGAACACGCCGATGCTGCTGAGGTCGGCGATGGTGGACGGCCGTACCGATCTCGGGGTGATGGCGTCCGGGCAGGTCGCCGGGGTGATCGACGACCTGCCGTCGTGCGCCGAGCTGGTGGAACGGATCATGAAGGAGGCGGAGGCGGCCCGGGAACGGCTCACGGCACTCCGGTAGCGGCTCACGGCACTCGGGTGAGGGCCTACAGCCGCTCGATGATCGTCACGTTCGCCTGTCCTCCCCCCTCGCACATGGTCTGGAGGCCGTACCGGCCGCCGGTGCGCTCCAGTTCGTGCAGGAGGGTGGTCATCAGCTTGACGCCGGTGGCACCGAGGGGGTGACCGAGGGCTATCGCGCCGCCGTTGACGTTGACCCTGGCGGGGTCGGCGCCGGTCTCCTTGAGCCAGGCGAGGACGACCGGGGCGAAGGCCTCGTTGATCTCGACGAGGTCCATCGCGTCGATGGTGAGGCCGGTCTTCTTCAGGGCGTGGGCGGTGGCCGGGATCGGGGCGGAGAGCATCCGGATGGGGTCCTCGCCGCGGACGGAGAGGTGGTGGACGCGGGCCCGCGGGCGCAACCCGTGTTCGCGGACGGCCCGTTCGGAGGCGAGGAGCAGGGCGGCGGCGCCGTCGGAGACCTGGGAGGAGCAGGCGGCGGTGATGGTGCCGCCGTCGACGACCGGCTTCAGGGCGGCCATCTTCTCCAGGGAGGTGTCCCGGCGCGGGCCCTCGTCCACGGCGACCGGGCCGTAGGGCACGATCTCCCGCTCGAAGCGGCCCTCGTCGATGGCGCGCAGTGCCCTGCGGTGGGAGTTCAGGGCGAACTCCTCCTGGTCCCGGCGGCTGACGCCCCACTTGGCGGCGATCATCTCGGCGCCGGCGAACTGGTTGACGGGCTGCCTGCCGTACCGGGCCCGCCAGCCCTCGCTGCCGAGGAAGGGGCCCTCGGTCAGGCCCAGGGGCCCGGCGGCCTGGCGGGAGGCGAAGGCGATGGGGATCTGCGACATGTTCTGGACGCCGCCGGCGACCACCAGGTCCTGGGTGCCGGAGAGGACGGCCTGGGCGGCGAAGTGCACGGCCTGCTGGGAGGATCCGCACTGGCGGTCGACGGTGACGCCGGGCACCTCCTCGGGCAGCCCGGCCGCCAGCCAGCTGGTCCGGGCGATGTCACCGGCCTGCGGTCCCACCGCGTCGAGGCAGCCGAAGACGACGTCCTCCACGGCGGCCGGGTCCACGCCCGACCGCTCCACCAGGGCGGTCAGCACGTGGGCGCCCAGGTCGGCCGGGTGGACGCCGCTCAGTCCGCCCTTGCGCCGCCCGACCGGCGTGCGCACCGCTTCGACGATGTAGGCCTCGGCCATCTCGGCAACTCCCTTGGCAGAAAGGGGATTTCAACGAATGGGTGGACTACTCACGGACGGCGATCCCGTCCAGCACCATCGACAGGTACTGCCGGGCGATCTCCTCCGGGCTGTGCTGTCCGCCGGGCCGGTACCAGGAGGCGGCGACCCACACGGTGTCGCGCACGAACCGGTAGGTGAGGCGGACGTCGAGGTCGGCGCGGAAGACACGGGCGGCGACCCCGCGCTCCAGCGTCGACAGCCACGCCTTCTCGAACCTGCGCTGCGACTCGGCGAGGAAGCCGAACCGCTCCTGCGCGACCAGCTGCTTGCTCTCCTTCTGGTAGATGGCGACGGCGGCGCGGTGCCGGTCGATCTCCCGGAAGGACTCGGTGACCAGGGCTTCGAGGGTCTCGCGGGGACCGAGTCCGGAGCCGAGGACGGTGTCGTAGCCGCCCCAGAGTTCGTCGAGGAAGGTCCGCAGGATCTCCTCCAGCATCGACTCCTTGGAGTCGAAGTGGTAGTAGAGGCTGCCGGCGAGCATGCCCGCGTGGTCCGCGATCTTGCGCACGGTGGTGGCGTTGTAGCCCTGCTCGGCGAAGACCTCGGCGGCGGTCTCGAGGAGTTCGCGGCGCCGGGCGGGGGCGGCGGTCACCTGGGGCTTCTTCTTGGTCGGCACGGGTACATTCTCGTCCTACGGGTGCTGGCTGCTGACGGAGACGACCTCTCCGGTGAGGTACGAGGAGTAGCCGGACGCCAGGAAGACGATCGCGTTGGCCACCTCCCAGGGTTCGGCGTAGCGCCCGAAGGCCTCGCGGGCGGTGAGCTCCTCCAGCAGTTCGGCCGAGGTCACCTTCGCCAGGTGCGGATGCATGGCGAGACTCGGCGCCACCGCGTTGACCCGCACGCCGTACCCGGCGGCCTCGATCGCCGCGCACCGGGTCAGCGCCATCACCCCGGCCTTGGCGGCGGCGTAGTGGGCCTGTCCGGCCTGGGCACGCCAGCCGACGACGGAGGAGTTGTTGACGATCACCCCGCCCTGCCCGCTCGCGCGGAAGTACCGCAGGGCGGCGCGCGAGCACCGGAAGGTGCCGTTGAGGGTGACGTCCAGGACCCGCGCCCACTGGTCGTCCGTCATGTCGACGAGGGTCGACGTGCCGCCGAGACCGGCGTTGTTGACCACGATGTCCAGCCGTCCGTGCTCCCGCACGGCGGTCTCGAAGAGCCCCTGGACCTGGGCCTCGTCGGTCACGTCGCAGGGGACGGCGGTCACGGCGCCCGGGTGCTCGCCGGCCAGTTCGGCCGCGTACTCCTTCAGGCGCCGCGCGTGCGCGTCGCTGATCAGGACGCGGGCGCCCTCCTCCAGGAAGCGGCGCGCGGTCGCCCCGCCGATCCCCGCCCCGGCCGCGGCGGTGACGACGGCGGTGCGCCCCTTGAGCAGCCCGTGCCCGGGCACGTACTCCGGACTCTCGACGCCTGTCATGACCCCACGCTAACCTACCAAACACTTGTTAGGGAAGGACGGTGACGGCGACCGTGGACCTGACCCACAGCCCGGCGGACGAGGAGTTCCGCACCGAGGCGCGCGCCTGGCTGACGGAGCACGTGCCCGACCCCCCGCTCCCGTCCCTGGAGACCGCCGAGGGCTTTGCCGCGCACCGCGCCTGGGAGGCCGAACTGGCCGCGGACCGCTGGTCGGTGGTGTCCTGGCCGGAGGAGTACGGCGGCCGGGGCGCGGGACTGACGCGGTGGCTGGTCTTCGAGGAGGAGTACTGGGCGGCGGGCGCGCCGGGCCGGGTCGGCCAGAACGGCATCAGCCTGCTCGCACCGACCCTGTTCGACCACGGCACCGCGGAGCAGCGCGCGCGGGTGCTGCCGCCGATGGCCACCGGGGCGGAGATCTGGGCGCAGGCCTGGTCCGAGCCAGGTGCCGGTTCCGACCTGGCCGCCCTCACGTCCAGGGCCGTGCGGACGGACGGCGGCTGGCTGCTCACCGGCCAGAAGACCTGGTCGTCGCGGGCGGCCTTCGCCGACCGCGCGTTCGGCCTGTTCCGCAGTGAGCCCCGCCCGCCGAGACCGCATCAGGGGCTCACGTACCTGATGTTCGACCTGCGCGCGCCGGGGGTGACCGTGCGCCCGATCGGCCGTCTCGACGGGAAGCCGGCGTTCGCGGAGCTGTTCCTGGACGAGGTGTTCGTGCCCGACGAGGACGTGATCGGCGAGCCGGGCCAGGGCTGGCGGATCGCGATGTCGGCCGCGGGGAACGAGCGGGGGCTGATGCTGCGGTCGCCGGGGCGGTTCCTGGCCGCCGCCGACCGGTTGCGGGACCTCTGGCGGGCGCGGGGCGAACCGGAGTCGGCGGCGGCCGGAGTGGCCGACGCGGTCGTCGGCGCCCGCGCGTACCAGCTGTTCACCTACGCGGCCGCCGCCCGCGTCCTGGACGGCGAGTCGCTCGGTCCCGAGTCCAGCCTCAACAAGGTGTTCTGGTCCGAGCTGGACCTCGCGCTGCACGAGACAGCGCTCGACCTGCTGGGCGCGGAGGGCGAACTGGCCGACACAGCGTGGTCGGAGGGCCATGTCTTCTCCCTGGCCGGGCCGATCTACGCGGGCACCAACGAGATCCAGCGCGACATCGTCGCCGAGCGGCTGCTCGGCCTGCCGAAGGGACGCCGCTGACATGCGTTTCCTCCTCGACACCGGGCAGCGGGACTTCGCCGACGCCCTGCGGGCGCTGCTGACGGCGGCGGACACGCCGGCGGTGATACGCGACTGGAGCCACGGCGAGCAGGCCCGCGGACGGGCGCTGTGGGGGCGGCTCGGCCAGGCGGGGGTGTTCGGGCTGACCGTGCCCGAGGAGTACGGCGGCGTGGGCCGCCGGGCCGTCGAACTCGCCGTCGCGTTCGTTGAGTTGGGGCGGTTCGCGGTGCCGGGGCCGCTGGCGGAGACGGTGGCGGCGGCGGTGCTGCTCGAGGACGGCGCGGGCCTCGCCAAGCGGTTCCTGCCGGGGATCGCGGCGGGCGGGACGGTGGCGACGGTCGCGGTCGAGCAGCACGGTTACGGGTTGGCGCTGGACGGGGACGCGGCGGACGTGCGGCTCGCGGCGGCACCGGAGGGCCTGCTGCTGTCCTCCGGCGCCGGGGCGGTGCGCCGGTCGCTGGACCCCGCCCGCCGGCTCGCCCCGCTGTTTCCGGTCGGTGAGCTGCTCGGTGCGGAGCCGCCGTGGGCGGAGGCCCTGACCTGGGCCCGGCTGGCCACGGCCGCGCAGGCGCTGGGGGTGGGGCTGGCCCTGCTCGACAGAACGGTGGCGTACGTCAAGCAGCGGACTCAGTTCGGTGTACCTGTCGGGTCGTTCCAGGCGGTCCGGCACCGGCTGGCCGACGTGAAGATCGCGCTGGAGTTCGCCCGCCCGCTGGTGTTCGGGGCGGCGGTGACGATGACTCCGTCGGACGTGGCCGCGGCCAAGCTGAGCGCGTGCGAGGCGGCGTATGCGGGAGCGCGGGCCGCACTGCAACTGCATGGGGCGATCGGATATACGGCGGAGTACGACCTGTCGCTCTGGTTGACCAAGGCGCGTGCGCTGCGGGGGGCTTGGGGGGCTCCGGAGGAGTGTCGGAGGGTGGTTCTCGGTCGTCCTTAGGGTGCGGGCCGGTGGGGGCTGGTCGCGCAGTTCCCACCGCCCCTGAAGGGGCGCTTCAGTGCTCCTTGTCCGACAGTTCCCGGTACTCCTGCCTCGTCGGCTTCTTGATGTGGGTGTCCGGGCCGTACATCCCCTTCGCCATGCGCGCCCGTACCCGCTGGGCGAGCGTGACCTTGCGCCGTACGCCGTTCGCGTCCTCCAGCGGCCCGATCTCGTACGGCGGGTTCTGTTCGTGCTGGGTGAGGACGAACAGGCTGCCCTGGCTGAGGGGTTCGTGGACCTCGATGTACTCGCCGTGCGGAAGCATCTTGATGAGGCCCGTCTCCCTGCCGTGCAGGACCTTGTCGCGGTCGCGGCGCTGCAGGCCGAGGCAGACGCGTTTGGTGATGACGAAGGCGAGGACGGGGACGACGAAGAAGGCGATCCGGACGAACCAGGTGATCGAGTTGATGGAGAGGTGCAGGTGGGTGGCGACGATGTCATTGCCACCGCCGATCAGCAGCACGAAGTACTCGCTGAGCCAGGCCACGCCGAGGCCGGTGCGGACCGGCGCGTTGCGCGGCCGGTCGAGGATGTGGTGCTCGCGCCGGTCGCCGGTGATCCACGCCTCGATGAACGGGTAGACGCCGATGGCCAGCATGAACAGCGGGAAGAGCGAGAAGGGGATGAAGACGCCCAGTTCCAGGGTGTGGCCCCAGGCGTTGATCTCCCAGCCGGGCATCACGCGGATCAGGCCCTCGGAGAAGCCCAGGTACCAGTCGGGCTGGGCGCCCGTGGTCACCAGGTCGGGGCGGTAGGGGCCGAAGGCCCACACCGGGTTGATGGTGGCGATGCCGCCGATGAGCGCGAGGATCCCGAAGACGAGGAAGAAGAAGCCGCCGGCCTTGGCCATGTAGACCGGCAGGAAGGGCATGCCGATCACGCTCTTCTGGTCACGTCCGGGCCCGGGGTACTGGGTGTGCTTGTGGTAGAAGACCAGGATCAGGTGGGCGACGACCAGTCCCAACATGATCCCGGGCAGCAGCAGCACGTGGATCGGGAAGAACCGCGAGATGATGTCGTGCCCCGGGAACTCCCCGCCGAACAGGAAGAACGAGATGTACGAGCCGACGATCGGGATCGAGAGGATCGCGCCGTCGGCGAACCGGACGCCGGTGCCGGAGAGCAGGTCGTCGGGGAGCGAGTAGCCCGTCAGGCCGGTGAGGATGGCGAGGAACAGCAGCAGCCAGCCGAACAGCCAGTTGACCTCGCGCGGCTTGCGGAAGGCGCCGGTGAAGAACACCCGCATCATGTGGACGACCATGCCGGCCACGAAGACCAGCGCGGCCCAGTGGTGGATCTGCCGGATCAGCAGGCCGCCGCGCACGTCGAAGCTGATGTGCAGCGTCGACTCGTACGCCTTGGTCATGATGATGCCGTTCAGCGGCTCGTAGGTGCCGTGGTAGACGACCTCGGCGCCGCTGGGCTCGAAGAACAGGGTGAGGTAGATGCCCGTGAGGATCAGGATGAGGAAGCTGTAGAGGCAGATCTCGCCCAGCATGAAGGACCAGTGGTCCGGGAACACCTTGCGCATGTTCGCCTTGGCCAGGCCGTAGATCCCGAGCCGGCCGTCCGCCCAGTCAGCGAGCTTCTCACCCTTGCCGGGCGGCTCCGCGCGGTCCGCGGAACTTCCCACCCGTGCCTGTCCGTTCACCGTTCGTGCCGCGTCGTCCATACGTCGCGTCGCCTCCCCGCCGGATCACCCCTCAGGGTGGCACGCCGGAGCGCTACAGCCAACGGTGCGACGTAAACTCAGCCCGCCGTGACGATGCCCGCCGCGCGCGCCGCCGCCAGCCACTGCGGGAACTCGCCGACGAGACGGTCGTACAGCTCGCCGTCCGGCACCGTCCGCGGGTCCTGACCGGCGTGGAAGAAGCCCGCGTTGTCCACCACCCGTCTCCCCGGCACCGCCAGTTCGTCGAGCTTGCGCAGGAAGTCGAACTGCTTGCTGTACGGGTCGCCGAAGCCGACGAACTGCCAGAACAGCGGGAGCTTCGCCGCCTTGCACAGGTAGCGTTCCGCGGCGGGCTTGTTGATCGGGCCGCCGTCGGTCTGGAAGACGACCAGGGCGGGCGCGGTGGACCCGCTGTCCAGGTAGTGGTCGATCACGGCGTCCATGGCCAGGTGGTAGCTGGTCTTGCCCATGTGCCCGAGCCCGGCCGCGATCCTCTCGATCCGGCCCGTGTGGTCGGCCAGCCTGATGTCGGTGACCGCGTCGATGTCGGTGGAGAAGAAGACGACCGGAACGAGTCCGTCGTCGTCCAGGTGTGCGGAGAGGCCGAGGACCCGGTCGGCCAGCGCCTGCACGCTGCCGTCGGTGTAGTAGGGCTTCATCGAGCCGGAGTAGTCGACGACCAGGTAGACGGCGGCCCGCAGTCCGTCGAGTCCGTGCTTGGTGAGGGAGATCCCGGCCGACTTGTACGAGCCGACCAGCGCGGGCGCGGTCTGCTCCACCTTGCTGAGACTGATCGCGGCCATGTCCTGTGCCCCCTCGCCCCTGGTTCAGGAGGCCGAGGTTACTTGATCAGGGAAAGGCGGCGGCGCCTGCCCAGCGTCCGGTCGGGGACTGTGGGGCAGGCGCCGTCTGTGTTCCGTACGCCTTTGTACGGGACGTCTGTCGGGGTGTGGCTCAGACCATCAGCGAGCGGTCCGTCGGGCGGATCGGGGCCGGGAGCTCGCTCGCTCCGGTGAGGAAGCGGTCGACGCCCTTGGCGGCCGAGCGGCCCTCGGCGATGGCCCAGACGATCAGGGACTGGCCGCGGCCGGCGTCACCGGCGACGAAGACGCCCGGCACGTTGGTCTGGAAGTCGGCGTCGCGCGCGACGTTGCCCCGCTCGTCGAGGTCGAGACCGAACTGCTCGACCAGGCCGTTGACCCGGTCGGTGCCGGTGAAGCCCATGGCCAGGGTGACCAGCTGGGCCGGGATCTTGCGCTCGGTGCCCGGCTTCTGGGTCAGCTTGCCGTCGACGAACTCCACCTCGGTGAGGTGCAGCCACTGGACGTTGCCGTCCTCGTCGCCCTCGAAGTGGGTGGTGGAGACGGAGTAGACCCGCTCGCCGCCCTCCTCGTGCGCCGAGGTGACCTTGTAGAGCATCGGGAAGGTCGGCCACGGCTGGTGCGCCGCCCGGTCCTCGCCCGGCCGCGGCATGATCTCCAGCTGGGTGACGGAGGCCGCGCCCTGGCGGTGGGCGGTGCCCACGCAGTCCGCGCCGGTGTCGCCGCCGCCGATCACGACCACGTGCTTGCCCTCGGCCGAGATCGGGGAGGTGACGTAGTCGCCCTCCTGGACCTTGTTGGACAGTGGCAGGTACTCCATCGCCTGGTGGACGCCCTTGAGCTCGCGGCCGGGGACGGGCAGGTCACGGGCGGTCGTGGCACCGGCGGCGATGACGACCGCGTCGTACCGCTTGCGCAGGTCGGTCGCCTTGAGGTCGCGGCCGATCTCGATGCCGGTACGGAAGCGGGTGCCCTCCGCGCGCATCTGCTCGATACGGCGGTTGATGTGCCGCTTCTCCATCTTGAACTCGGGGATGCCGTAGCGGAGCAGGCCGCCGACGCGGTCGGCGCGCTCGTAGACGGCGACCGTGTGGCCGGCCCGGGTCAGCTGCTGGGCAGCGGCCAGGCCCGCGGGGCCCGAGCCGATGACGGCGACGGTCTTGCCGGACAGGCGCTCGGGGGCCTGCGGGGCGACGGTCCCGGCCTCCCACGCCTGGTCGATGATGGAGACCTCGACGTTCTTGATGGTGACGGCCGGCTGGTTGATGCCGAGCACGCACGCCGACTCGCACGGGGCCGGGCACAGGCGGCCCGTGAACTCCGGGAAGTTGTTCGTGGCGTGCAGGCGCTCGGACGCGGCCGGCCAGTCCTCGCGGTAGGCGAAGTCGTTCCACTCGGGAATCAGGTTCCCGAGCGGACAGCCGTTGTGGCAGAACGGGATGCCGCAGTCCATGCACCGGCTGGCCTGCTTGCTGATGATCGGCAGCAGCGAGCCCGGGACGTAGACCTCGTTCCAGTCCTTGACGCGCTCGGTGACGGGACGGGTCTTCGCGACCTCACGGCCGTGGTTCAGGAAGCCCTTCGGGTCAGCCATTGATCGCCGCCTCCATCATCTTCTCGTGGGTCTCGGTCTCGGAGAGACCGGCTCGCTCGGCGGCGTCCTTGGCGGCGAGCACTGCCTTGTACGTGCTGGGGATGATCTTGCTGAACCGCTGCACGGCCGTGTCCCAGTCGGCGAGCAGCTTGTCGGCGACCGTCGAGCCGGTGTCCTCGGCGTGCCGGCGCACCACGTCGTACAGCCACTGCCTGTCCGCGTCGTCCAGTTCCTCGACCGCGTCCACGTTGCCGGCGTTGACGTTGTCGCGGTTCAGGTCGATCACGTAGGCGACACCGCCCGACATGCCGGCCGCGAAGTTGCGGCCCGTCTCGCCGAGGACGACCGCGTGGCCGCCGGTCATGTACTCGCAGCCGTGGTCGCCCACGCCCTCCGAGACCACCAGCGCACCGGAGTTGCGGACGCAGAACCGCTCGCCGGTGCGGCCGCGCAGGAACAGCTCGCCGCCGGTCGCGCCGTACGCGATGGTGTTGCCCGCGATGGTGGAGAACTCGGCGAGGTGGTCGGCCGCCCGGTCCGGACGGACGATGACACGGCCGCCGGAGAGGCCCTTGCCGACGTAGTCGTTGGCGTCGCCCTCCAGGCGCAGGGTGACACCGCGCGGCAGGAAGGCGCCGAAGGACTGGCCGGCCGAACCGGTGAAGGTGATGTCGATGGTGTCGTCGGGCAGGCCCGCACCGCCGAACTTCTTCGTCACCTCGTGGCCGAGCATGGTGCCGACCGTGCGGTTGATGTTGCGGACCTTGATCTGGGCGCGCACCGGCTGGGCGTCGGTGGCGCTGGACGCGGCCAGGGCGTCCGAGGCGAGCTTGATCAGCTCGTTGTCCAGGGCCTTCTCCAGGCCGTGGTCCTGGGCGACGGTCCGGTGCAGGGACGCGCCCTCGGGCAGCTCGGGCACGTGGAAGAGCGGGGCCAGGTCCAGGCCCTGTGCCTTCCAGTGGTCGACGGCACGGGTGACGTCGAGCGCCTCGGCGTGGCCGACGGCCTCCTCGATGGAGCGGAAGCCCAGCTCGGCGAGGATCTCGCGGACCTCCTCGGCGATGAACCTGAAGAAGTTCACCACGTACTCGGCCTTGCCGGAGAAGCGGTCGCGCAGCACCGGGTTCTGGGTGGCGACGCCGACCGGGCAGGTGTCGAGGTGGCAGACGCGCATCATGATGCAGCCAGAGACGACGAGCGGCGCGGTCGCGAAACCGAACTCCTCGGCGCCGAGCAGCGCGGCGATGACCACGTCACGGCCGGTCTTGAGCTGGCCGTCGGTCTGCACAACGATGCGGTCCCGCAGGCCGTTGAGCAGCAGGGTCTGCTGGGTCTCGGCGAGGCCGAGCTCCCAGGGGCCGCCCGCGTGCTTGAGGCTCGTGAGGGGCGACGCGCCCGTACCGCCGTCGTGGCCGGAGATGAGCACGACGTCCGCGTGCGCCTTGGACACACCGGCCGCGACCGTGCCTACGCCGACCTCGGAGACCAGCTTGACGTGAATCCGCGCCTGCGGGTTCGCGTTCTTCAGGTCGTGGATCAGCTGGGCCAGGTCCTCGATGGAGTAGATGTCGTGGTGCGGCGGCGGGGAGATCAGGCCGACGCCCGGGGTGGAGTGCCGGGTCTTGGCGACCCACGGGTAGACCTTGTGGCCGGGCAGCTGGCCGCCCTCGCCGGGCTTGGCGCCCTGGGCCATCTTGATCTGGATGTCGTCCGCGTTGACCAGGTACTCGGAGGTGACGCCGAAGCGGCCGGAGGCGACCTGCTTGATGGCGCTGCGCCGCGCCGGGTCGTACAGGCGGTCCGGGTCCTCGCCGCCCTCACCGGTGTTGGACTTGCCGCCGAGCTGGTTCATGGCGATGGCGAGGGTCTCGTGGGCCTCGCGCGAGATGGAGCCGTAGGACATGGCGCCGGTGGAGAAGCGCTTGACGATCTCGGAGACCGGCTCGACCTCGTCGACGGAGATCGACGGACGGTCGCTCGTGAACCCGAAGAGGCCGCGGAGCGTCATGAGCCGCTCGGACTGCTCGTTCACGCGGTCCGTGTACTTCTTGAAGATGTCGTAGCGGTTCGCACGGGTCGAGTGCTGGAGGCGGAAGACCGTCTCCGGGTCGAACAGGTGCGGCTCGCCCTCGCGGCGCCACTGGTACTCGCCCCCTATCTCCAGGGCGCGGTGGGCCGGCGCGATGCCGGAGGCCGGGTAGGCCTTGGCGTGGCGGGCGGCGACCTCCTTGGCGATGACGTCGATGCCGACGCCGCCGATCTTGGAGGCGGTGCCGTTGAAGTACTTGTCGACGAAGCCCGCCTCGAGACCGACGGCCTCGAAGACCTGGGCGCCGCGGTAGGAGGCGACCGTGGAGATGCCCATCTTGGACATGACCTTCAGGACGCCCTTGCCGAGGGCGTAGATCAGGTTGCGGATGGCCTGCTCAGCCTCCATGCCCGGCAGGAAGGTGCCCGCGCGGGTCAGGTCCTCGACGGACTCCATGGCCAGGTACGGGTTGACGGCGGCGGCGCCGAAGCCGATCAGCAGGGCGACGTGGTGGACCTCGCGGACGTCACCGGCCTCGACGAGCAGGCCCACGTGGGTGCGCTGCTTGGTGCGGATGAGGTGGTGGTGAACGGCCGCGGTGAGCAGCAGCGACGGGATCGGTGCGTGCTCGGCGTCGGAGTGCCGGTCCGACAGGACCATGAGGCGGGCGCCGTTCTCGATGGCCGCGTCGGCCTCGGCGCAGATCTCCTCGATGCGCGCGGCGAGCGAGACGCCGCCGCCGGAGACCCGGTACAGGCCGGACAGGGTCGCGGCCTTGAAGCCGGGCATGTCGCCGTCGGCGTTGATGTGGATGAGCTTGGCCAGCTCGTCGTTGTCGATCACCGGGAAGGGCAGGACGACACTGCGGCAGGACGCGGCGGTCGGGTCGAGCAGGTTGCCCGACGGGCCGAGGGAGCTGCGCAGCGAGGTGACGAGCTCTTCCCGGATCGCGTCCAGCGGCGGGTTGGTGACCTGCGCGAAGAGCTGGGTGAAGTAGTCGAAGAGCAGGCGCGGGCGCTCGCTCAGCGCGGCGATGGGCGAGTCGGTGCCCATGGAGCCGATCGGCTCGGCACCGGCCTTGGCCATCGGCGCGAGGATGACGCGCAGCTCTTCCTCGGTGTAGCCGAAGGTCTGCTGGCGGCGGGTGACCGAGGCGTGGGTGTGGACGATGTGCTCGCGCTCGGGCAGGTCGCTCAGCTCGATCTCGCCGGCCTCCAGCCACTCCGCGTACGGCTGCGCGGCGGCGAGGCCGGCCTTGATCTCGTCGTCCTCGATGATGCGGTGCTCGACGGTGTCGACGAGGAACATCCTGCCGGGCTGGAGCCGGCCCTTGCGGACGACCTTGGCGGGGTCGATGTCGAGGACGCCGACCTCGGAGCCGAGGACGACCAGGCCCTCGTCGGTGACCCAGTAGCGGCCGGGGCGCAGGCCGTTGCGGTCGAGAACGGCACCGACCTGGGAGCCGTCGGTGAAGGTGACGCAGGCGGGGCCGTCCCAGGGCTCCATCATCGTGGAGTGGTAGCCGTAGAAGGCGCGGCGGGCCGGGTCCATGGATTCGTGGTTCTCCCACGCCTCCGGGATCATCATCAGCACGGAGTGCGGCAGCGAACGCCCGCCCAGGTGCAGGAGCTCCAGCACCTCGTCGAAGGACGCCGAGTCGGAGGCGTCGGGCGTACAGATCGGGAAGACCCGGTCCAGCTTCTCCTGCGGGCCGAACAGGTCCGAGACCAGCTGCGACTCGCGGGCGGCCATCCAGTTCCGGTTGCCCTTGACGGTGTTGATCTCACCGTTGTGGGCGACGAAGCGGTAGGGGTGCGCGAGCGGCCACGACGGGAAGGTGTTCGTGGAGAACCGGGAGTGCACGAGCGCGATCGCGGACGCGAAGCGGCGGTCGGACAGGTCCGGGAAGAAGGGTTCCAGCTGGCCGGTGGTCAGCATGCCCTTGTAGACGATGGTCCGCGCGGACAGCGAGGGGAAGTAGACGCCCGCCTCGCGCTCGGCGCGCTTGCGCAGCACGAAGGCCCTGCGGTCCAGCGCGATGCCCTCGCTGGCCCGGTCGGTCACGAAGACCTGCTTGAAGACCGGCATGGTGGAGCGGGCGGTGGCGCCCAGCAGCTGCGGGGCGACCGGGACCTCGCGCCAGCCGAGGACGGTCAGGCCCTCGTCGGCCGCGATCGTCTCGATCTGCGAGACGGCGTCCTGCGTGTCGTCCTCGGGCAGGAAGGCGGTACCCACGGCGTACGAACCGGCCGCCGGCAGCTCGAATCCGGCCACCTCGCGGAAGAAGGCGTCGGGCACCTGGGAGAGCAGGCCCGCGCCGTCGCCGGAGTCGGGCTCGGAGCCGGTCGCGCCGCGGTGCTCCAGGTTGCGCAGAACCGTGAGCGCCTGCTCGACCAGCGCATGGCTCGCCTCGCCGGTGAGGGTGGCCACGAAGCCGACGCCGCAGGCGTCGCGCTCGTTGCGGGGGTCGTACATACCCTGCGCAGCAGGGCGAGCATCCATGAACGACCAGTTTCGGCCGTTCGTGGAATGCTGGGACGGCTGGCGCGGCGTACGCATCGGCTCTCCCGTCGTCGTCAGTGGCATATAGCAGGTGCCGAGGGACGACGCTGGCCCTCTGCGTTTTTGTTGCGAAATTTCACGCAGGTTACATGATGGAGCGGTTCTCGGGAACTGGATACATCGTTCCAACATGCGGACGCCGCAGGGGTTTACGGCGAGGTACCGCTGAAGCGGTCAGGGTGGTGGGGGACCGATCCGGACAGATCCGTGTCCATCGGTCCGCGGAGCGGGGGCGAGCGTCGCGCCACCCCACAGGTGCACGGCAGGCGTCATTGCCTGCGGCGCTTACGGCTCATGCCCAGCGGTTAAGCATTCGAAACCAGCGAGTAACGGGTACTTATGCGGCCCAACGCATAGCTACCAGTTTCCCTATCCTACGGCCGTCCCGAACAGGGTGCCCAGGGCGTACGTCACACCGGCCGCCGCACCGCCCAGCGCGAGCTGCCGCAGACCGCTGAACCACCAGCTCCGCGCGGTCACCTTGGCCACCACGGCACCGCAGCCGAACAGCCCGACGAGGGCCAGCAGCAGGGCGGGCCAGAGCGCGGTGGCGCCGAGCAGGAACGGCAGCACCGGCAGCAGCGCGCCCAGTGCGAACGACCCGAAGGAGGAGACGGCGGCGACCAGCGGCGAGGGCAGGTCGCCGGGGTCGATGCCGAGCTCTTCCCTGGCGTGTATCTCCAGCGCCTGCTCGGGGTCGGCGGACAGTTGCCGGGCGACCTCCCGGGCCAGCCCCGGCTCGACGCCTCGCGCCTCGTACAGCGCGGCGAGCTCGGCCTCCTCGTCCTGCGGGTGCCTGCGCAGCTCCCGGCGCTCCACGTCCAGCTCGGCCTCGACGAGCTCGCGCTGCGAGGCGACGGAGGTGTACTCGCCCGCGGCCATCGAGAAGGCACCGGCGGCCAGGCCCGCCAGCCCGGTGATCACGATGGTCTGGTGGCCGACGGCGCCGCCGGCCACACCGGTCATCAGGGCGAGGTTGGAGACGAGTCCGTCCATGGCACCGAAGACGGCGGGCCGCAGCCAGCCTCCGTTCACATCCCGGTGGGTGTGGTTGTCGCGGTGGGCTTCGTGCAGAGTCGCCTGCGTCTCGATGACGGCCATGAAGGGTCCCCCAGGGGTCTCGCCGCATGCCCCGCATAAGCTGAGGCAAAGCTAAGTTTGGACAAGTTCTATCTTTCGACAACACCGACGTTACGCCCCCGCATTCCCCGTCGCCAGCAAGGAAAGGCTCGGCTAAGCTGCGGTTTTACCCTGGCCGCTCACACGTGCGAGGGGGTGCACAGATGTCGACCGGGTGATGTAGAGACCCTTCAGGCTGCGGTCAACCGCCGTTGGTGGGACACATCCGCAAACGGTTCCGCGCCGCCGCGCGAAGCCCCTCCCGGAGAGGCCCGCCCATGTCATCGATCGTCTGCACCCCGCCGGTCCCCGCCCCCGACGAGCGCGCTCCGGAACTGCACGTCCGGGCGCGGGGCGCGCTCCTGGGCCTGGCCGTGGGGGACGCGCTCGGGGCACCGGCGGAGAACATGAAGCCCTCCGAGATCCGCGCCCGCTGGGGCCGCATCACGGGATACGTGACCGATCGCCCCGCCGGTACGGACGACACCGAGTACGCGATCTTCTCGGGCCTCCTCCTCGCCCGCCACGGCTCGGCACTCACCCCGGCCCATGTCGAGGCGGCCTGGCACGAGTGGATCGCCGACCGCGCCGAGGGCCCCTTCAAGGGCGCCGGCTTCAGCGAACGCGGCACCCTCGAGAACCTCCGCCGGGGCCTCGCCGCCCCCATCTCCGCCCAGCACCGGCACGCCTGGAGCGACGGCCTCGCCATGCGGGCGGCCCCCTTCGGCGTCTTCGCGGCGGGCCGCCCCACCGAGGCGGCCCGGCTGGTCGCCGTCGACGGCTCGGTGAGCCACGAGGGCGAGGGCATCTACGGCGGCCAGGCGGTGGCGGCGGGGGTCGCGGCGGCGATGGCGGGGGCCCCGCCGACGGCGGTGGTCGCGGCGGCGCTCGCGGTGATCCCGGACGACTCCTGGACGGCCCGCTCCCTGCGCCGGGCCGTCTCGGTGGCCCACCGCGGCGAGCGGGCGGTCCGCTCCGCGGTGGTCATCGGCGGCTACCCGTGGACCGACCTGGCCCCGGAGGCGGTGGCCCTCGCCTTCGGCGCGTACGCCGCGGCGGACGGCGACTTCCGCGACGCGGTGCTGACGGCCGTCAACATGGGGCGCGACGCGGACACCACGGCCGCGGTCGCCGGCGCGCTGGCCGGAGCGACCCGGGGAGAGATGGCGATCCCACGGGAATGGGGGGCGGCGATCGGCCCGGTACGGGGAAGCTGCCTGCCGTCGATGGCCGGCCACCACGTACTGGAGGTGGCGGACCTACTGACGGCTGCGGCCGGGGCTGCGGCTGGAACCGGAACTGCGGCTGCGGCCGGGGCTGCGACGGCGGCTGGAGCTGGAACTGCGGCTGCGGCTGCGGCTGCGGGGCAGAGGGGACCGTGGTCCGCGACACCGGCGTTTCCGCCGAGCGAGCCACACCCCGAACCGCCCGTCCTCACCCCAGCCCTGACCACCACCGAGCCACAGCCCCCGGTACCCGCCCTTCCGCCGAGCGAGCCGCGCCCCGAACCGTCCGCCCTCGCCGTCACTCCCACCGAGCCGCCCCCGGTATCCACCTTCATGCCGACCGAGTCGGGTGGTGGGCGGGCAAGGGCCCGGGGGTCCAGGGGGCGGAGCCCCCTGGGGGCCAGGTGCCGCGAGGGGCTTCGGTGAACCGGCGTCGTATCGAGGGGCTCCTCCTCGGCCTCGCCGCGGGCGACGCCGCCGGCTGGCCTTCCGCGCGGCACCGCGCATCCCGCATGCCCGAGTGGACCCGCCGCCTCACCCGCGAACTCGACACCTTCGCCGAGCACAACGCGACCACCACCCTCCCCGTCCCCATCGCCCTGAACCAGCCCCCCGAGCCCCTCCGCCTCGGCCCCTCCGACGACGCCGAGTGGGCGACCTTCGCCGCCGAGGCCGTCCTGCGCGCCGGCGACGACACCCTCCTCGGCGACCTCAGCCGTGAGCTCCGCACCCGCGCCGCCATCGACCTCACCTGGACCGCCGTCGCCTCCGAGGTCGCCGCCGCGGCCGAACGCGCCCCGGAGATCGAGTCGGCCGTACTCCCCCTGCGCGCCCGCATCTCCGTCCGCGCCGGCCTCGGCAACCTCGCCGCCGGCCTGCGCCCGCCCGCCACCGGCCACGACAACCCGCACTACTTCGACGACGCCGCCTGCGTCCGCGCCTGCGCCCTCGCGGTCGCGCACCCCGGCGACCCCCAACGCGCCGCCGACCTCGCCGAGTTCGACGCCCGCTACACCCAGGACGGCGACGGCGTGCACGGCGCCCGCGCCATGGCCGCCGCCCTGGCCCTCGCCCTCGTCGGCGCCGAGGTCGAGACCTGCGTGGCCGCGGCCCTCACCGAACTCCCCGAGCCCACCGAGATCGGCCGCAACGCCCGGCACGCCCTCACCCTCGCCGGCACCACGGACTCCGCGTTCGCCCTGATCCCCCTCCTCGAACACCAAATCGTCGACCACGTCTACAGCTACGGCATCGCCGCCGCGGAAACCGTCCCGGTCGCCCTCGCCCTCGCCACCGCCGCACGCGGCAGGATCGCCGAGGCCGTGCCCGCCGCCGCCTGCCTCTCCCGGGTCGCCGACTCGGCCCCCGCCCTGGCCGGCGCGCTCACCGGCGCCCTCGGCGGCGGTGACACGATCCCGCCGTCCTGGCGGGACGCCTGCCGCACCCTCTCCGGTTGCGCCCTCCCCCGCCTCACCGGCACGGACCTGGTGGAACTCGCCGAACTCCTGGAAGCCACACAACCGGCCCGTCCAGGTGGATGATTCGGTGCATGACGCCCAAAGGAGAAGAAAGCACCGGAGCTTCGCTCGACGACCGGATCACCGGAGCTCTGGTCGGGGCCGCCGTCGGCGACGCCCTCGGCGGCCCGGTCGAGGGCTACTCCCCCGACCAGATCCTCGAACGCCACGGTGGCCGCGTCCACGGCATCGTCGGCCCCTGGAACGGCGACGCCTGGCGCACCGCCCGCCCCATCGCGCCGTACCACAAGGGTGACGGGCACGTCACCGACGACACCTTGATGACCCACGCGCTGGTACGGGTGTACGACCGCGTCCGCGACCATCTCGACGCCTACACCATCGCCGACCACCTGGTCCCGGACCTGATGAACAACCCCCGCTGGATCCCGGAACTGGAGACGGAGACCATCCCGCTGCACCGGATCTTCCTCGCGGAGAAGTGGCTGGCGACCCGGCTGCACTACGGCCACGCCGATCCCCGCGAGGCCGGCGTCGGCAACATCGTCAACTGCGGTGCGGCGATGTACATGGCCCCGGTCGGCCTGGTCAACGCGGCGAACCCGCAGGCGGCGTACGCCGAGGCCCTGGACGTCGCGGGTGCGCACCAGTCGTCGTACGGCAGGGAGGCGGCGGGCGTCTTCGCGGCGGCGGTGGCGGCGGCGACCGCCCCCGGCGCGACACCGGACTGCGTGGTCGGCGTCTGCCTGTCCGTGGCGAAGGACGGCACCCGCGAGGCGATCGAACGCGTCTGTGAAACGGCGGCGCACCACTCGGACTTCGAGTCGGCGCTGGTTCCGCTCCGCGAGGCGATCGCCCCCTACGACACGGTGGGCCCCGACTACCGCTCCCCCTCGCTCGGCGCCCGCCGTCCCTCCCGCCTGCACGCCATCGAGGAACTCCCGGTCGCCCTCGGCATGTTGATGGTGGCCGACGGCGACTACCGGCACGCGGTTCTCGGTTCCGTCAACTACGGCCGGGACTGCGACTCCATCGCGACGATGGCGGGCGCGATCTCCGGGGCGCTGGGCTCCCCGGTCCCGGAGGACTGGTCGAAGCGGGTCGCCGAGGCCAGCCGCCTCGACCTCTGGGAACCACCCCGGGTCCTGGCCGAGGTGGCCCGCGAGGTCTTCGGCCGCGACGTCGAACGGCGCCGCACCCACGAGGAGTCCTTCGCGCGTCTCGGAGGTCCGAGTTGCTCCGACTGACCTGGGTCCAGCCGGAGGACCTGCTGGGCCACGAGCTGCGCCAGGCCCGGCAGGACGGGCGGGAGCCGTCGGCGGTCGCCGCGCGCTGGCGGGCGGCGGGGGGCGCGGACGCGCCGGACCGGGCGGGCGCGTCGCAGGGACGGGCGTCCCGCTATCTGCGGCAGCTGGCGGAGGACCTGCTCGACGAACTCGCCGACCTGCCGAGCAGGTTGAACGAGCCGACGGACCTCGAAGCGATCAAGGCGCTGTGTCCGCAGTGGCCGTCGTACGACTGCGCCCCGGTGGGGGCTGATCGCGCGGTTCCCCGCGCCCCTTACGGGGGGCTGCCCAGCCGTCTCTCCTCAGCCGCGCCCACCCGGCAAGCGCCGGTGAGCGCCCCTGCTCCCCGGCCTCCACACCCCCGCGCCTATCACGCCGCCTGGCTCGGCCGGGCCGTCGGCTGTCTGCTCGGGAAACCCGTCGAGAAGCTCCCCCTGCACGCCATCCGCGAACTCGCCCGCGCCACCGGCAACTGGCCCCTGAACCACTACTTCACGGCCCACGGCGTCCCCGCCGAACTCCTCTCCGCCCACCCCTGGAACCGCCGCTCGGCCCCCACCTCCCTCGCCGAGAACATCGACGGCATGCCCGAGGACGACGACCTCAACTACCCCCTCCTCAACCTCCTCCTGCTCCAACGCCACACCAGGGACTTCACCACCGCCGACGTCGCCGCCCTCTGGCTCGACGAGCTCCCCGCCGGCCGCACCTTCACCGCCGAACGCGTCGCCTACCGCAACCTCCTCACCGGCGTCGAACCCCCGCTCACCGCCCGGCACCGCAACCCCTTCCGCGAGTGGATCGGCGCCCTCATCCGCGCCGACGCGCACGGCTGGACCAACCCCGGCGACCCGGCCGCGGCCGCCGAGCAGGCCCACCGGGACGCCACCCTCACCCACACGGCCAACGGCGTCTACGCGGCGATGTTCATCGCGGCCGTCATCGCCACCGCCGCCGCGGGCAGCCACGACGTCCACGCCTGCCTGCGGGCCGGCCGGTCCGTGATCCCACCCCACTCCCGCCTCGCCCACGCCGTCGACCACGCGATCCGGCTGGCCGGCGAACACGACGACTTCGACACCGTCGTCGACGAACTCCACGCCGTCCACTCCCCCACCCACCACTGGGTGCACGCCGTTCCCAACACCGCCCTGATCGCCGCCGCCCTCACCCACGCCGACGGCGACTTCACCGGCTCCGTCTGCCGTGCGGTGAGCGGCGGTTGGGACACCGACTCGAACGGTGCGACGGCCGGATCCGTCGCCGGACTGCTCGCCCGGGACCCCGACGCGCTCCCCGACCGCTGGACGATCCCGCTCAAGAACCGGCTCGCCACCTCCGTCGGCGGCTTCGACGGCACCGGCTTCGACACCCTCGCCCACCTCACCCATCTGGAGGCGACCCGCTCATGACCCAGATCGCCGTACTCGGCAGCATGAACATGGACCTCGTCGCGTACGCCGAGAAGGCACCACAGCTCGGCGAGACCGTGACGGGACGGGCGTTCCGCACGATCCCCGGCGGCAAGGGCGCCAACCAGGCGATCGCCGCCGCCCGCGCCGGCGCCACCGTCTCGATGATCGGCGCGGTCGGCCACGACGCGTACGGCGTCCGGCTCCGCGAGACCCTCGAACACTCCGGCGTGGACACGGACTCGCTGCGCACGATCGAGGGCCCGTCCGGCACCGCGCACATCGTCGTGGACGACGAGGGCGGCAACGCGATCGTCGTGGTCCCCGGCGCCAACGGCACCGTCGACCACCTCTCCCCCGGCGACGAGGGCGTCATCGCCTCCGCCGACATGCTCCTGCTCCAGCTGGAGATCCCCCTCCCCGCGGTCGCGGCCGGCGCGCAGGCCGCCCGCCGCCACGGCATCCGGACGGTCCTCACCCCGTCCCCCGCCCGGCCGCTGCCGTCCGAACTCCTCGACAACATCGACCTGCTGGTGGCGAACGAGCGGGAGGCGGCCACCCTCACCGACCGCACCGACCCGCGCGACGCGGCGACCGCGCTCCTCGACCGGGTGCCGCAGGTCGTCGTCACTCTCGGCGCGGCCGGCAGCCTCTACCTCACCCGCGACGCCGCCCCGCTCGTCATCCCCGCCCCCCGGGTGACCGCCGTCGACTCGACCGGCGCGGGCGACACCTTCGTCGGCGCCCTCGCGGTGGCCCTGGCCGAGGAGAAACCGATCCGCGAGGCCCTGTCCTGGGCGGCGGCCGCGGCGGCGATCTCCGTCCAGCGGGAAGGGGCGACGGAGTCGATGCCGTACCGCCCGGAGATCGAAACCCAGTACACCGCATGAGCACGACACCCAAGGCGCCCACTACGCCCACGACGCCCATCACGCCCCCGACAGCACCTCCGTCCCCGCCCCTCACCGGACTGCGCGTTCTCGATCTGGCCACCCTCTTCGCCGGTCCCCTCGCCGCCACCCTGCTCGGTGACTTCGGCGCCGAGGTCGTCAAGGTCGAGCACCCCGCCAAGCCCGACCCCTCCAGGGGCCACGGCCCGGCCAAGCAGGGCGTCGGACTGTGGTGGAAGCTGCTCGGCCGCAACAAGCGCACCCTCACCCTCGACCTGTCCAAGCCCGGCGGTCGTGCGACGCTGCTCCGGCTGGCCGCCACCGCCGACGTGATCATCGAGAACTTCCGCCCCGGCACCCTGGAGAAGTGGGACCTCGGCTGGGAGGAGCTGTCCGCCGTCAACCCGCGTCTGGTCCTGGCCCGGGTCACCGCCTTCGGCCAGTTCGGCCCCTACGCCCGCCGCCCCGGCTTCGGCACCCTGGCCGAGGCGATGAGCGGCTTCGCCGCGATCACCGGCGAACCGGACGCCCCGCCGACCCTGCCGCCGTTCGGGCTCGCCGACTCCATCGCGGCACTGACCACCGCGTACGCCGTGATGACCGCGCTGGCGGCCCGGGACCGCACCGGCGAGGGCCAGGTCGTCGACATGGCGATCATCGAGCCGATCCTGGCCGTCCTCGGCCCCCAGCCCATCTGGTACGACCAGCTCGGCTACGTCCAGGCGCGCACCGGCAACCGGTCCGCCAACAACGCCCCGCGCAACACCTACCGCACGGCGGACGGCGGCTGGGTGGCCGTGTCCACCTCGGCCCAGTCGATCGCCGAACGCGTGATGGGCCTGGTCGGCCGCCCGGAGCTGGTCGACGAGCCGTGGTTCGCGACCGGGGCCGGCCGGGCCGCGCACGCCGACGTCCTCGACGCGGCCGTCGGCGGCTGGGTCGCCACCCGCTCCCGCGCCGAGGTGCTGGCCGAGTTCGAGAAGGCGGAGGCGGCGGTGGCACCGATCCAGGACGTGCGGGACGTCATGGAGGACCCCCAGTACCAGGCGCTGAACACGATCACGACCGTCCCCGACCCCGACCTGGGCCCCCTGCGCATGCAGAACGTCCTCTTCCGGCTCTCGGCCACCCCCGGCGCGATCCGCTGGACCGGCCGCCCGCACGGCGCCGACACGGAGGAGGTCCTGGCCGAGCTGGGCCTGACCCCGGCCCAGGTACGCGCCCTGCGTGAGGAGGGCGCCGTATGACCACCGTGCCGTTCCCCCTGACCTGGCTGTACGTCCCCGGCGACCGGCCGCACGTCGTCGCCAAGGCGCTGGTCTCCGGAACGGACGTGGTGGTGATCGACCTGGAGGACGCGGTCGCCCCCGACCGCAAGGACTACGCCCGCGCCGCCACCGCCGAGCTCCTCGCCCACCCGCAGCCGGTCCCGGTCCACGTCCGGATCAACGCCCTGGACACCCCCTGGGCGGGGAGCGACATCCGGGCCCTGCTCGCCCTCCCCGGCCTCGCCGGACTGCGCCTCCCGAAGGTCACGAGCCCCGAGGACGTCCGCCACCTCGCGGCCCGGACCGCCGCCCTCCCCCTCTACGCCCTGCTCGAATCAGCCCTCGCCATCGAACACGCCTACGCCATCGCCGCCGCCCACCCCGCCTTGCGGGGCGTCTCCCTCGGCGAGGCCGACCTACGGGCCGACCTGGGCGTACGGGACGACATCGGCCTCGACTGGTCCCGTTCCCGGATCGTGGTCGCCGCGCGGGCGGCGGGCCTCGCCCCACCGCCCCAGTCGGTCCACCCCGACACCCGGGACCTCAACGGCCTCGCCGCGTCCTGCGCCCACGGGCGCGCCCTGGGCTTCCTGGGCCGCGCCGCGATCCATCCCCGGCAGCTCCCGATCATCGAACGGGCCTACCTCCCCACCGAGGCCGAACTCGAACAGGCCGAAACGGTCATCAAGGCAGCCACCACGGAACAGGGCGCCCAGGCCCTCCCCGACGGCAGCTTCATCGACGCAGCGGTGGTCGCAGCAGCCCGCAGAACCCTCTCCCTGCTGAACCGCCGCTGACCAGAGTTCTTGAACCACCGCTGACCGGAATTTTTTTCCCGCCGCGACGGCGAGAAGCACGACGGGGTTGTCCGGCGGTGCCGGTTCTGCCGCAACCCGCCACCCACCGCCCGCCGCCCGAGCCGACACGCGGAGAGGGCGCCCGGTTCGATCCCGGGCGCCCTCTCCGTCGTACGTCGGACCAGCAGGTCAGCTCTTCTTGGTCCCCGACCCGGCCTCGTCCTTGGCCTCGGCCTTGGCCTCGGCCTTCACCCCGTCGCCACCGTCGTCCTCGCCGTCGGCCTCGCCCTCGCCGTCGGCCGCGTCGGCGGAAGCCTCCGCCTCCTTCGCCTCGACGGCCTCACCGCTACCGTCGGCCTCACCGTCGGAGACGCCTTCACCGTCGGGGAGGCCCGGCTCGACCACCGTCTCCCGGCCCGGCCGCTTCTTCGCGGAGAGCACCATGTACAGCACCGCGAGCAGGAACACGATCATCGCGGTCCAGTCGTTGAGCCGCAGACCGAGGATGTGGTGGGCGTCGTCGACGCGCATGTACTCGATCCAGCCACGGCCCACGCAGTACGCGGCGACGTACAGCGCGAACGCCCGCCCGTGTCCCAGCGTGAAGCGGCGGTCGGCCCACATGACCAGGAAGGCGACGCCGATGCACCACAGCGACTCGTAGAGGAACGTCGGGTGGTAGTAGCCCGGCACCCGGCCGCCCTCGGACGAGGTGATGTGCAGCGCCCACGGCAGATGCGTCTCCCGGCCGTACAGCTCCTGGTTGAACCAGTTGCCCCAGCGGCCGCACGCCTGGGCGAGGGCGATGCCGGGGGCGATGGCGTCGGCGTAGGCCGGCAGCGGGATGCCCCGGCGTCGGCAGCCGATCCAGGCGCCCACCGCACCGAGCGCGATCGCACCCCAGATGCCGAGACCGCCCTGCCAGACCTTGAACGCGTCGACCCAGTCACGGCCCGCGCTGAAGTACAGCTCGTAGTCCGTGATCACGTGGTAGAGACGCCCGCCGACCAGGCCGAACGGTACGGCCCAGACCGCGATGTCGGCCACGGTGCCGGCCCGCCCGCCCCGGGCGACCCAGCGCTTGTTGCCGAGCCAGACGGCTACGAAGACACCGATGATGATGCAGAACGCGTAGCCGCGCAGCGGGATGGGTCCGAGGTGGATCACTCCGCGCGACGGGCTGGGAATGTAGGCAAGTTCATCCATGGCAGGGTCGACGCTACCGTGCCGGACCGGGCCGACGGCAACCAGCCCGGCTACGGCTCCATAACGGGGACGTGAGAAACGCCTACTCCCCCTTACTGCCTGTTCGCGTCCGCGACCAGCTGCTTCAGCTTGTCCGGGGTCATGGTCTGGTCCTGGTAGATGTTCTTGCCGTCGAGCAGGACGGTCGGCGTGCCGTCGAACTTGGCGGCCTGGAAGGCCTGGTTGGACTTCACGACCCAGGAGTTGTGCGTACCGTCCTTGACGCACTTCTGGAACGCCGGGGTGTTCAGCCCCTGCACCTTGCCGGCGAGCTCGATCAGCTTGTCGTTGCCGGAGAACGCGTCGTCGGTCTCCTTCGGCTGGTTCTCGTACAGCACGTCGTGGAAGTCGCGGAACTTCCCGGCGTCCTGGGCGCAGGCCGCCGCGTTGGCCGCGTTCCGGGAGCCGCTGCCGCCGAGGTTGCCGTCGATCAGCGTGACCAGGTGGTACTCGATCCTGAGCTGTCCGGCGTCGACCAGCTGGTGGAGCGTCGGGCGGTACGCCGTCTCGAAGGCCTGGCAGGCCGGGCAGCGGAAGTCCTCCCAGACGGTGAGCGTCGCCTTGGCGCCGTCCTTGCCGACCGGGATCGCGAGGCTGTCCTTGCCCTGCGCGCCGGAGGGGGCCACGACCGGCCCGGAACTCGCGCTGCCCTTGTCCTTGCCCGCGTTCGCGGCGACCACGCCGATCACCGCCGCCAGGCCCAGGACGCAGACGACGCTCGCGCCCACGATCAGGGCGCGCCGCCGCTTGTCCGCGGTCCGCTGCTTCTCGCGCTCGGCCGCCAGCCGCTCCCGGGCCATCCGCTTTCCGTCACGATTCTTCTCGCTCACACCCCCAGAACGAACCGGGGAGGCGCACCGCGCCTCCCCGGTCCCAGGTCCACCCGTTCGAGTGACCGAATGTTCCGTTGTGTCCTGCGGTGTCCCGGTGGGTCTCCGCCTTCCGGTCTACGCCTGTCCGCGTACGCCCTTCGCCAGGTCCCCGGCGAGTTCGCGGACGGCCGCGATGCCGGCCGCGTGGTCCGGCGCGTCCAGCATCCGCTTCACGAAGGCCGAACCGACGATCACGCCGTCGGCGAAGCCGGCGACCTCGCCGGCCTGGGCCGCGTTGGAGACGCCGAGGCCGACGCAGACGGGCAGCCCGGTGCCGGTGGCCCGGGTGCGCTCCACCAGCTGCTGGGCCTGCGCCCCGACCGATTCACGCGTACCGGTGACGCCCATCAGCGAGGCCGCGTAGACGAACCCGCTGCCCGCCGCCGTGATCGTCGCGAGCCGCTCGTCCCTGCTGCTCGGCGCCACGACGAAGACCGTCGCGAGGCCGTGCTTCTCGGCGTGCTCCCGCCACAGGGCCGACTCCTGCACCGGCAGGTCGGGCAGGATGCAGCCCGCACCGCCGGCCTCGGCGAGTTCCGCGGTGAAGCGTTCGACGCCGTAGCGGTCGATGGGGTTCCAGTACGTCATGACGAGGACGGGCTTGCCGGTGGCCTGGTGGGCCTCCTTGACCGTCCGCATGACGTCCGCGATCCTCACCCCGCCGCGCAGGGCGATGTCGTCGGCGGTCTGGATGACCGGACCGTCCAGGACCGGGTCGCTGTGCGGCAGCCCGACCTCGACGACGTCGGCACCGCCGTCCAGGACGGCCTTGATCGCCTCGATGCCGCCGTCCACGGTCGGGAACCCGGCCGGGAGGTAGGCGATGAGCGCGGCGCGGCCTTCGGCCCTGGCACCGGCGAGGGTGTCCGACAGCAGCTGAATGTTCCCGCTCACTTGGCGTCCCCCTCGATCTCGGCGGTGTCGGCGGCGTCGGCCGCGACCTCGGCGTCGGTGTCGTACAGGCCGAAGTAGCGCGCGGCGGTGTCCATGTCCTTGTCGCCGCGGCCGGACAGGTTGACGACGATCAGTCCGTCCCTGCCGAGCTCCTTGCCGACGTCCAGGGCGCCGGCAAGGGCGTGGGCGCTCTCGATGGCCGGGATGATGCCCTCGGTGCGGGAGAGCAGGCGCAGTGCCTGCATGGCCGCGTCGTCGGTGACCGCGCGGTACTCGCCGCGGCCGGAGTCCTTGAGGTAGGAGTGCTCGGGGCCGATGCCGGGGTAGTCCAGGCCGGCCGAGATCGAGTACGGCTCGGTGATCTGGCCCTCGTCGTCCTGGAGGACGTAGGACCGGGAGCCGTGCAGGATGCCGGGCTCGCCTGCGGTGAGGGTGGCCGCGTGCTCACCGGTCTCGATGCCGTGGCCGGCCGGTTCGCAGCCGATGAGGCGGACGCCCGCGTCGGGGATGAAGGCGTGGAAGAGGCCGATGGCGTTGGAGCCGCCGCCGACGCAGGCGATCGCGGCGTCGGGGAGGCGCCCCGCACGCTCCAGGATCTGGCGGCGGGCCTCGACGCCGATCACCCGGTGGAAGTCGCGGACCATCGCCGGGAAGGGGTGCGGGCCCGCGACCGTACCGAAGAGGTAGTGGGTGTGGTCGACGTTGGCCACCCAGTCGCGAAACGCCTCGTTGATGGCGTCCTTGAGGGTGCGGCTGCCGGACTTCACGGCGATGACCTCGGCGCCGAGCATGCGCATCCGGGCCACGTTGAGAGCCTGCCGCTCGGTGTCGATCTCGCCCATGTAGACGGTGCAGTCGAGGCCGAACAGCGCGCAGGCGGTGGCCGTCGCCACGCCGTGCTGGCCGGCGCCGGTCTCCGCGATCACCCGGGTCTTGCCCATGCGCTTGGTGAGCAGTGCCTGGCCGAGCACGTTGTTGATCTTGTGCGAGCCGGTGTGGTTGAGGTCCTCGCGCTTGAGGAAGATCCGGGCGCCGCCCGCGTGTTCCGCGAAGCGGGGGACCTCGGTGAGGGAGCTGGGGCGGCCGGTGTAGTTGACCAGGAGGTCGTCGAGTTCGCGGGCGAACTCGGGGTCGTGCTTGGCCTTGTCGTACTCGACGGCGACCTCGTCCACGGCGGCGACGAGGGCCTCGGGGATGAACTTGCCGCCGAAGGCGCCGAAGTAGCCCTCCGGGGAGGGCACCTGACCGGTGGGGTCAGGGAAGAAGAAATCGCTGGGCATGCGAAAACCTCACGGTGAGTGTGTGGAAGAAGACACTGTTCGCCGTGGGGGCGGAGATATGTCCGATGGCCGCGAGCCGTCAGTGGTTGCTCGCGCCCGCGCGGCGGTAGCCGCACATTCAGTACTGCCCCGCGCCCCTACAGGGCGCGCTGCCATCGACGGCCGTTCACCTGTCCCGGTTCGTCGCCGATGACGTAGCGGACGCGGCGGCCGTGGACCCGGCGGGCCGGTGCACGGCAACCACGAGGCCGGCAGCCGCGCGCGAGGCGGGCGTACCGGTCCACTGTCGTCGTCACCGTGAGAGTCATCGGGTTCAGCCTAGCGGGTGATCAGCCTCGGCCGTGCCGAAGCGCCGGGTGTTCGCCGGCCGCCACCAGGTCGGCCACCGCCGCCTTGGGGTCGCGGCCGGTGACCAGGGACTCGCCGACCAGGACCGCGTCGGCGCCCGCGTTGGCGTACGCGATCAGGTCGTGCGGGCCGCGGACGCCGGACTCGGCGACCTTGACGACGTGGGCGGGGATCTCGGGGGCGACCCGCTCGAAGGTGGAGCGGTCGACCTCCAGGGTCTTCAGGTTGCGCGCGTTGACACCGATGACCTTGGCGCCGGCGTCCACCGCGCGCTCGACCTCGTCCTCGTCGTGGACCTCGACGAGCGGGGTGAGGCCGATGGACTCGGCACGCTCGATCAGCGACTCCAGAGCCGCCTGGTCGAGGGCGGCGACGATCAGCAGCGCGAGGTCGGCGCCGTACGCACGGGCCTCCCACAGCTGGTACGACGTGACGATGAAGTCCTTGCGGAGCACCGGGATGTCCACCCGGGCCCGGACCGCCTCCAGGTCGGCCAGCGAGCCGCCGAACCGGCGCTGCTCGGTCAGGACCGAGATGACGGCCGCGCCGCCCGCCTCGTAGTCCGCGGCGAGCCCTGCCGGGTCGGCGATCGCGGCCAGCGCGCCCTTGGACGGGCTGGAGCGCTTCACCTCACAGATGACCTTGACGCCCTCACCGCGCAGCGCGGCCACGCCGTCCTTGGCGGCCGGCGCCTTCGCCGCGCGCTCCTTGAGCTCGTCGAGGCTGACGCGCGCCTGCCGTTCCGCGAGGTCGGCACGGACGCCGTCGATGATCTCGTCGAGCACACTCACGAGAGCGGCCCCCTTCCGGACGGTTCTTCCAGGCGGTCAAAAACCCATGGGCCGAAAACTCATGGTCACTGCGATGGTATCCGGAGGACGGGGTCGGCCTCACCTCCGGTTGACGCCGGTCCCAGTACCTGGACACACACCGGTTGATCAAGGATGCAACCAGCCACCGAAGGGCAGGTTCCGGACAACGGTGAAGACCAGGAGCAGCACGCCCAGGCTCCACATCTGCATCGGCCTGAGCTCGATCCGGGCGGGCCGGCCGCGCGCCGCGCGCACCACCCAGACGGTCCACACCACGGCGAAGGCCAGATAGGCGAGGACTCCCGCCGCGTTGTCCCGCAGCGCGCCCAGGAGGTCGCCGTGGACGAAGGCGTGCGCACTGCGCAGACCGCCGCAGCCGGGGCAGTACAGGCCGGTGAGCCGGTAGAGCGGGCATACCGGGTAGTGGCCGGGCTGGTTGGGGTCGACGGTGCCGACGTAGACGAAGGCCCCGACCACGGCGCCCAGCACGGAGACGGGCACGGCCAGCCGGCCCCGGAGGGAGGACGTCACCGGCGGGGCGGCCGCGCTGCGGCTGTCGGCGTTCACGCCTCGCATTGTGCCCCGTACGGTCGGCACACGCGCGCGAGGGCGCCCCGGTGTCTCGGGGCGCCCTCGGGAAACCGTGCGGGTCAGCTCTCGGCGGCGACCGGCTCGCGGGTGGCGGCCGGCGTGGTGGTGGTGGTGGTGCTGTACACGAGCGCGCCGTTCTCCTTCGGCTGGCCGAGGCCCATGGAGCGCATGATCATGCCGACCACGCCACCGAGGAGCACGATCGCCATGCCGGCCCAGAAGCCCACCGGCTGCGCCATCACCATGAAGGCGCCCGAGACGCAGAAACCGATGAAGGCGATGGTGACGCCGGTCCAGGCGGCCGGGGTGTGACCGTGGCTGCTGCCCGCCATGACTTGCTCCTCGTTGCTGGTACGTGTCGTACGGGCCCGAGCTCGTACGTGTCCTTCCGGACGCTCGCCCTCCATTGTCCCGTACCCACAGGGGTGTCAGGAGCTGGGGTGGCGTCTGATTCGCCACATCACCTTTCAGCGCACCTTAAGGGGCGCTGGGGGTACCCCCGGCCGAAGGCTGGGGGTAGGAACTGGGCGACCAGCGCCCACCGGCCGTCAGCCGTCAGCCGTCAACCGTCCGGCGACCTTTCGCGGTCCCCGGCGAAGCCTTAGGCCCCGGTAGGGTCCTCGCCCCGGTCCAGCGCCTTCCAGATGTCCTCCGGCCGGTCGGGATCCACCGGTTTCGGCGCCCGCCGCGGCCGCTCCGCCCCCGTACCGCGCTCGTAGCGCCCCGACATGGCGGGCCACAGCCGCCCGTAGCGCAGCGCCAGCAGCCCGGCGACCAGGATGAGCGCGCCGCCGGCCGCGGCGACGTACGGCCAGCCGGTGTGGCTGAGCGCGTCGACCGTGGCGGACGTGTCGCCACTGGCCTCGGCGGCCTTCTCGTCGAGCGCGGAGCCGTCGGCCGCACCGAGCAGGGCCGCGGCCACGATGCCGGCGCCGGAGAGCGCGAGGAGGCCGGAGACCAGGAAGCGGCCGGCCCTGCGGACGGCGAAGACGGCGACGAGCGCGGCGAGGCCCACTATGGCGAGGGCCGCGGGGACGCCGGTGACGTCGCTGCCCTTGGCGGTCAGCGGGAAGTCGCCGCCTGCCACCGTCGCGGTGCCGGCCGCCCAGCGCTGCCGGGTGGACAGCAGGGCGACGGCCGCGCCGAGCGCGCCGAAGAGCAGCGCGACGGCGAGGCTGCGGCGGCCGGACCGGGCGGGTTCGCCGGCTTCGGAAGAGGGGTGAGGAACAGCAGTCACGTACTCCACTATCGCCTGAACCGCGCACGAACGGTCACCCGGGGTCGGGTGATAAGCGCCCTACTCGCCCAGCCTGTTGGCCGTGTGCACCGCCCGCAGCACCGCCGCGGCCTTGTTGCGGCACTCCTGGTCCTCGGCGACCGGGTCGGAGTCGGCGACGATGCCGGCCCCGGCCTGGACGTACGCCGTGCCGCCGCGGAGCAGGGCGGTGCGGATGGCGATGGCGGTGTCGGAGTCGCCGGCGAAGTCGAGATAGCCGACGCAGCCGCCGTACAGCCCCCTTCGGGACGGTTCCAGTTCGTCGATGATCTGCATCGCGCGGGGCTTGGGGGCGCCGGAGAGGGTGCCGGCCGGGAAGCAGGCGGTGAGGACGTCGAAGGCGGTACGGCCGTCGGCGACCTTTCCGGTGACCGTCGAGACGATGTGCATGACGTGCGAGTACCGCTCGACGGACATGAAGTCGACGACCTCGACGGAGCCGGGCTCGCAGACCCGCCCCAGGTCGTTGCGCCCGAGGTCGACGAGCATCAGGTGCTCGGCGCGCTCCTTGGGGTCGGCCATCAGCTCGTCGGCGAGGGCCTGGTCCTCCTGCGGGGTGGCCCCGCGCGGCCGGGTGCCGGCGATGGGGTGCACCATGGCCTGCCCGTCCTCGACCTTGACCAGGGCCTCCGGGCTGGATCCCACGACGTCGAAGCCGTCGAAGCGGAACAGGTACATGTACGGCGACGGGTTGGTGGCCCTCAGGACCCGGTACACGTCCAGCGCGCTCGCGGTGCACGGGGTCTCGAAGCGCTGGGAGGGGACGACCTGGAAGGCCTCGCCCGCGCGGATGCGCTCCTTGATGTCCTCGACGGCCGTCTGGAAGTCGGGGCCGCCCCACAGGGCGGTGTACTCGGGGAGTTCGGAGGGCGGCAGGACGGCGGGCGGCTGGGCGACCGGGCGGGAGAGGTCGGCCTCCATGGCGTCCAGGCGGGCCACGGCGTCCGCGTGGGCCTCGTCGACGCCGGTGTCGAGGTCGTTGTGGTTGATCGCGTTGGCGATCAGCAGGACCGAGCCCTCCCAGTGGTCCATGACGGCGAGGTCGCTGGTGAGGAGCATGGTCAGCTCGGGGAGTCCGAGGTCGTCGCGCTCCCCCGGGCCGATCTTCTCCAGGCGGCGCACGATGTCGTAGCCGAGGTAGCCGACCATGCCGCCGGTGAAGGGGGGCAGCTCCTGGTCGTGGGGGGTGTGCAGGGCCTCGATGGTGGCGCGCAGGGCGGCCAGCGGGTCGCCGTCGACGGGCACGCCGACGGGCGGGGTGCCGAGCCAGTGGGCCTGGCCGTCGCGGGCGGTCAGGGTCGCCGCGCTGCGGACGCCCACGAACGAGTACCGGGACCAGGAGCGGCCGTTCTCGGCGGACTCCAGCAGGAAGGTGCCGGGGCGCTCGGCGGCGAGCTTGCGGTAGAGCGCGACCGGGGTGTCGCCGTCGGCGAGGAGCTTGCGGGTGACCGGGATGACGCGCCGGTCGGTCGCGAGCTTGCGGAAGGTCTCGAGGTCCATGGCGGCAGACCTTACTGATCGGAGGCGGGTGCGCCGGAATCGGCGGCCTCGTGACCGTGCTCGGCGTCCTTGAGAAGCACGTCGGCGTCGAAGCAGGTGCGGTCGCCGGTGTGGCAGGCGGCGCCCACCTGGTCGACCTTGACCAGCACGGTGTCGGCGTCGCAGTCGAGGGCGACCGACTTCACCCACTGGAAGTGGCCGGAGGTGTCGCCCTTGACCCAGTACTCCCGGCGGCTGCGCGACCAGTAGGTGCAGCGGCCGGTGGTGAGGGTCCGGTGCAGGGCCTCGTCGTCCATCCAGCCGAGCATCAGTACCTCGCCGGTGTCGTACTGCTGGGCGATGGCGGGGAGGAGTCCGTCGGCGCTGCGCTTGAGGCGGGCGGCGATCTCCGGGGCGAGGCCACTGGACGGGGGCGTACCCGTCGTACCGGTCGTACTGGTCATGGGTGCCATTGTGCCGCGCGGCACCGACAGTCACGGTCCGTGTCCACTGTCCGGACGGTGCGTGTGGTCGTAGGCTGGCGGTATGTCGACCTTCGCCAAGCGTGAACGGCTCCTGCTCGCCGACCTCTTGGAGACCGCCGGTCCCGAGGCTCCGACCCTCTGCGAGGGCTGGGTGACCCGTGATCTGGCCGCGCACGTGGTGGTGCGCGAGCGCCGGCCGGACGCGGCCGGGGGCACGATGATCAAGCAGCTGGCACCGCGCCTGGAGAAGGTGACGGCCGAGTTCGCGGCGAAGCCGTACGAGGAGCTGATCCAGCTGATCCGCACCGGTCCGCCGCGGTTCTCGCCGTTCCAGCTCAAGCAGGTGGACGAGGCGGCTAATACTGTCGAGTTCTACGTGCACACCGAGGACGTCCGCCGGGCCCAGCCCGACTGGTCGCCGCGGGAGCTGGACCCGGTCTTCCAGGAGGCCCTGTGGACCCGCCTGGAGCGGACCGCCCGGCTGCTGGGCCGGGGTCTGCCGACGGGCCTGGTGCTGCGCCGCCCGGACGGCCAGACGGCGGTCGCCCACCGCGGCGCACCCGTGGTGACGGTGACCGGCGAGCCCTCCGAGCTGCTGATGTTCGCGTTCGGCCGGCAGAGCACGGCGAAGGTCGAGGTGACCGGCGACGAGAACGCGATCACCAGGCTGAACGAGTCCAAGAAGCTGGGCATCTGAGGAGCCTGCGGTGATCCGGGTCGCGATGACGAGCGTGTACGTGGACGACGTGCCGAAGGCGCACGCGTTCTACACGGACGTCCTCGGCTTCGAGACCCGTACCCGCCTGGACCTGGGCGACGGCACGCTGTTCGTCACGGTCGGCGCCCCGCAGGGCGCCCAGCCGGACCTCCAGCTCCTGCTGGAGCCCGGCGAGGGTCCCCTCGCCGACCCGTACCGCAAGGCCGTCTACGAGGCGGGCCTCCCGGCCATCGTGTTCTCCGTCGACGACATCCGTTCGGAGTACGACCGCCTGCGCATCCTGGGCGTCCGCTTCCCCCACGAGCCCCGGGACCAGGGCCCGGTGATCGCCGCCGTGCTGGACGACACGGTCGGCAACCTGATCCAGCTGACCCAGCCGAAGGGCTGACCGCCTCAGCGGGGCAGTTCGGCCCGGCGCAGCCCCGGTACGGCCAGCGCGACGACCCCGCCGAGTCCGCAGACGGCGGCGCTGACGACGTAGACCGGGCCGAGTCCGAAGGCACCTATCGCGGCGGCCGTGAACGGCATGCTCAGCGGGGTGAGACCGAGGCTGACCAGGCTGGAGACGGCGGTGACCCGGCCCAGGCAGGCGGTTTTTGCGCAACTTCTCTTTCGTATCCGCCGTCCGGAGGGTCGTGGACGCGCAGCGGCCCCGGCCGCCCGTCGGGGCGACCGGGGCCGAAGGCCGGCGCGGCGTCAGCGCACGGGGTGTCCCGCCTGCCGCAGCGTCTGCTTCACCTCGCCGATCCGCAGGTCGCCGAAGTGGAAGACGGAGGCGGCGAGGACCGCGTCCGCGCCCGCGGTGACGGCCGGGGGGAAGTGCGCGAGGGCACCGGCTCCGCCGGAGGCGATCACCGGGACCGTGACGTGCTTGCGGACGGCGGTGATCATCTCCAGGTCGTAGCCGTCCTTGGTGCCGTCCGCGTCCATCGAGTTCAGCAGGATCTCGCCCGCGCCCAGCTCGGCCGCCCGGTGGGCCCACTCGACGGCGTCGATGCCGGTGCCGCGGCGGCCGCCGTGGGTGGTGACCTCGAAGGAGCCCGACTCGGTGCGGCGGGCGTCGACCGAGAGGACCAGGACCTGGCGGCCGAAGCGTTCGGCGATCTCGCGGATCAGCTCCGGGCGGGCGATGGCCGCCGTGTTGACGCCCACCTTGTCGGCGCCGGCGCGCAGCAGCCTGTCGACGTCCTCGGCGGTGCGGACGCCGCCGCCGACCGTCAGCGGGATGAAGACCTGCTCGGCGGTGCGGCGGACCACGTCGTAGGTGGTCTCCCGGTTGCCGGAGGACGCGGTGATGTCCAGGAAGGTCAGCTCGTCGGCGCCCTCCGTGTCGTACACCTTGGCCATCTCGACCGGGTCGCCCGCGTCGCGCAGGTTCTGGAAGTTGACGCCCTTGACGACCCGGCCGTTGTCCACGTCCAGGCAGGGGATGACTCGGACCGCCAGGGTCATGCCGTGGCCTCCCGGCGGTATGCCTCCACCTCGACCTCGACGACCAGGCTGGGGTCGACGAAGCCGGAGACGATGATCATGGATGCGGCCGGCCGGACGGTGTCGAACAGATCCTTGTGGGCGCGCCCGACATCGTCCACGTCCCGTGCGTGGGTGACGTACATACGTGTCCGCACCACGTCGTCACGGCCGAGGCCCAGCCGCCCGAGCGCCGCGAACGCGACGTTGAAGGCGTTGACGGTCTGCTCGTAGGGGCCGCCCCCGGCGATCTCGCCGTCCACTATCGAGGTGCAGCCGGCGACCAGCACCAGCCCGTTGGGCAGTTCCACCGCGCGGGAGTACCCGAAGGCCTCCTCCCACGGGGCGCCCGTCACGACACGTCGCAGCTCACTCACGGGGCCACCGCCTCCAGTGCTTCTTCCAGGGTGAACGCCTTGGCGTACAGGGCCTTTCCGACGATGGCACCCTCGACACCCAGGGGTACCAGGTCGGCCAGCGCGCGGAGGTCGTCCAGCGACGACACGCCGCCGGAGGCCACGACCGGCCGGTCCGTCGCCGCGCACACGGTGCGCAGCAGTTCCAGGTTGGGACCCTGGAGGGTGCCGTCCTTGGCGATGTCGGTGACGACGTAGCGGGCGCAGCCCTCCTGGTCGAGGCGGGCGAGCGTCTCGTAGAGGTCGCCGCCGTCGCGGGTCCAGCCGCGGCCCCTGAGGGTCGTGCCGCGCACGTCCAGGCCGACCGCGATCCTGTCGCCGTGCTCGGCGATGACCTTGGCGACCCACTCCGGGGTCTCCAGGGCGGCCGTGCCGAGGTTCACCCGGGTGCAGCCGGTGGCGAGGGCAGCGGCGAGGGTGGCGTCGTCGCGGATGCCGCCGGACAGCTCGACCTTGATGTCCATCGCCCCCGTGACCTCGGCGACCAGCGCGCGGTTGTCGCCGGTGCCGAACGCCGCGTCCAGGTCGACCAGGTGCAGCCACTCGGCGCCCGACCCCTGCCAGGCGAGGGCCGCCTCCAGAGGGGAGCCGTAGGAGGTCTCGGTCCCGGACTCGCCGTGCACGAGGCGGACGGCCTGGCCGTCGCGGACGTCGACGGCGGGAAGGAGTTCGAGCTTGCTCACAGTGTTCCGATCCAGTTGGTGAGGAGCTGGGCGCCGGCGTCGCCGGACTTCTCGGGGTGGAACTGGGTGGCCCACAGGGCGCCGTTCTCCACGGCGGCCACGAACGGCTTGCCGTGCGTCGACCAGGTCACCCTGGGGGCACGCATGGCCTCGTTGTGCGTCTCCAGGGTCCAGTCGTGGACGGCGTAGGAGTGCACGAAGTAGAAGCGCGCGTCGGTCTCCAGGCCGGCGAACAGCTCGGAGCCGGCCGGCGCCTCGACGGTGTTCCAGCCCATGTGCGGAACGATCTCGGCCTGGAGCGGCTCGACCGAGCCGGGCCACTCGTCGAGGCCCTCGGTCTCCACGCCGTGCTCGATGCCGCGCGCGAACAGGATCTGCATGCCGACGCAGATGCCCATCACGGGCCGCCCGCCGGACAGCCGGCGGTCGATGATCCAGTCCCCGCGCGCCCCGCGCAGGCCCTCCATGCAGGCGGCGAAGGCGCCGACACCGGGCACCAGCAGGCCGTCCGCGTTCATGGCCCGGTCGAAGTCACGGGTGATCTCGACGTCGGCCCCGGTGCGGGCAAGGGCGCGCTCTGCGGACCGGACGTTGCCGAAGCCGTAGTCGAAGACGACGACCTTCTTCGCGGATCCGGTCAATTCCACACCTCCAGCCTCATGACGCCCGCCACCAGACACAGTGCGGCGCTGATCGAGAGCAGCACGATCAGGCTGGTGGGCATCTTCTGCTTGACGAAGGAGATGATTCCGCCGACCAGGAAGAGGCCGACGACGATCAGTATGGTCGAGAGGCTGTTCATCGCTTACAGCGCGCCCTTCGTCGAGGGGAGGATGCCGGCCGCGCGCGGGTCGCGCTCGGAGGCGTAGCGCAGCGCCCTCGCCAGCGCCTTGAACTGGCACTCCACGATGTGGTGCGCGTTACGCCCGTACGGTACGTGCACGTGCAGGGCGACCTGCGCCTGGGCGACGAAGGACTCCAGGATGTGCCGGGTCATGGTGGTGTCGTACTCGCCGATCATCGGCGCCATGTTCTCCGGCTCGGTGTGCACGAGGTACGGGCGGCCGGACAGGTCGACCGTGACCTGGGCGAGCGACTCGTCCAGCGGGACCGTGCAGTTGCCGAAGCGGTAGATGCCGACCTTGTCGCCGAGGGCCTGCTTGAAGGCGGCGCCGAGGGCGAGGGCGGTGTCCTCGATGGTGTGGTGCGAGTCGATGTGCAGGTCGCCGTCGGTCTTCACGGTGAGGTCGAACAGACCGTGCCGGCCGAGCTGGTCGAGCATGTGGTCGTAGAAGCCGACGCCGGTGGCGATGTCGGTCTTGCCGGTGCCGTCGAGGTCGATCTCGACGAGGACCGAGGTCTCCTTGGTGGTGCGCTCCACGCGCCCTACGCGGGTCATGCGTCCAGCTCCTTCTTGACTTCACGTACCGCGTCGAGGAACGCGTCGTTCTCTTCGGGGGTTCCGGCGGACACCCGCAGGAAGCCGGGCACGCCGTTGTCACGGACGAGGACTCCCCGGTCGAGGATCCGCTGCCACACCGCGTGCGGGTCCGCGAACCGCCCGAACTGCACGAAGTTGGCGTCGGACTCGGTGACGTCGAGGCCCGCCGCCCGCAGTTCGGCGACCAGCCGGTCCCGCTCGGCCTTGAGCTGCTCGACGTACTTCAGCAGCGTGTCGGTGTGCTCCAGGGCGGCCAGCGCGGTCGCCTGGGTGACCGCCGACAGGTGGTAGGGCAGCCGGACCAGCTGGACGGCGTCCACCACCGCGGGGTGCGCGGCGAGGTAGCCGAGCCGCAGGCCGGCCGCGCCGAAGGCCTTCGACATGGTCCGGGAGACGACGAGATTCGGCCGACCTTCGAGCAGCGGCAGCAGCGACGCGCCGTGGCTGAACTCGATGTAGGCCTCGTCGACCACGACGATCGCCCCGGCCGTCGCGGCCCTGGCGGCCTGGGCGGCCTCGTAGAGCGCGAGGACCGTCTCGGCCGGTACCGCGTTGCCGGTGGGGTTGTTGGGAGTGGTGATGAAGACGACGTCCGGCTTGTGCTCGGCGACGGCCGCCGAGGCCGCCTCGACGTCGAGGGTGAAGTCCGCGCTGCGGGGGCCGGCGATCCAGCGGGTGCCGGTGCCGCGCGCGATGAGCGAGTGCATCGAGTACGACGGCTCGAAGCCGATCGCCGTACGGCCCGGTCCGCCGAAGGTCTGCAGCAGCTGCTGGATGACCTCGTTGGAGCCGTTGGCCGCCCACACGTTCGCGATGGTGAGCGGGTGGTTGCCGGTCTTCGTCAGGTACTTGGCCAGCTCGGTGCGGAGCTGGACCGCGTCCCGGTCGGGATAGCGGTTCAGGTCCCGGGCAGCCTCGCGCACCCGCTCGGTGATCCGCTCGACCAGCGGTTCGGGCAGCGGGTAGGGGTTCTCGTTCGTGTTCAGCCGTACGGGGACGTCCAACTGGGGCGCGCCGTAGGGGGACTTGCCACGCAGCTCGTCCCGTACGGGGAGATCGTCGATGCCGAAGCTCACTTGCCCGTCGGTACCTTCCATCCGAACCTTGCCTTGATCGCCGCGCCGTGCGCGGGCAGGTCCTCCGCCTCCGCCAGCGTGACCACGTGGTGCGCGACGTCGGCCAGCGCGTCCCGCGTGTAGTCGACGATGTGGATGCCGCGCAGGAAGGACTGGACGGAGAGCCCGGAGGAGTGGCAGGCGCAGCCGCCGGTGGGCAGCACGTGGTTGGAGCCGGCGGCGTAGTCGCCGAGGGAGACCGGCGCCCAGGGACCGATGAAGATCGCGCCCGCGTTCCGCACCCGGTCGGCGACGGCGGCGGCGTCCGCGGTCTGGATCTCCAGGTGCTCGGCGCCGTACGCGTCGACGACCCGCAGGCCCTCGTCGACGCCGTCGACCAGGACGATCGCGGACTGCCTGCCCTTGAGGGCGGGCACGATCCGGTCGTCGACGTGCCGGGTGGCCGCGACCTGCGGTGCCAGCTCCTTCTCGACCGCGTCCGCCAGCTCCACGGAGTCGGTGACCAGCACCGCCGCCGCGAGCGGGTCGTGCTCGGCCTGGCTGATCAGGTCGGCGGCGACGTGCACCGGGTCGGCGGTGGCGTCCGCGAGGACGGCGATCTCGGTCGGTCCGGCCTCGGCGTCGATGCCGATCCTGCCGGTGAAGTAGCGCTTGGCGGCGGCCACCCAGATGTTGCCGGGGCCGGTGACCATGGTGGCGGGCGGGCAGGACTCGGTGCCGTACGCGAACATCGCGACGGCGGTGGCGCCGCCGGCCGCGTACACCTCGTCGACGCCGAGCAGGGCGCAGGCGGCGAGGATGGTCGGGTGCGGCAGACCGCCGAACTCGGCCTGCGCCGGGGAGGCGAGGGCGATCGACTCGACGCCGGCCTCCTGCGCGGGCACCGCGTTCATGATCACGGAGGACGGGTAGACCGACCGGCCGCCGGGCGCGTACAGCCCGACCCGCTCCACGGGCACCCACTTCTCGGTCACCGACCCGCCGGGCACGACCTGGGTCGTGTGGTCCGTACGACGCTGTTCGCGGTGGACGAGACGGGCGCGCCGGATGGACTCCTCCAGGGCCGCGCGGACGGCCGGGTCGAGCTCGTCCAGCGCCTTGGCCAGGGCCTCGGCCGGGACCCGGACCTGCTCCAGCGTGACCCCGTCGAACCTCTCGGCGAAGTCGATCAGCGCCGCGTCGCCCCGATGATGCACGGCCTCGCAGATCGGGCGCACCTTCTCCAGGGCGGCCGAGACGTCGAAGTCGGCTCGGGGCAGCAGGTCGCGCAGAGCGAGGCCCTCGGGGAGGGCGTCGCCGCGCAGATCGATTCGGGAGATCACAGGCTCAATTCTCTCAGACGGCACTCGGAGCCCGTCCGCGCGTATCAATGGCTGATACAGAACGTGAGCCGACGACCGCACCCGGCGGCGGCTGTGTGGCTTGATACGGGGCGCGGGGCGACGGCCGGTACGTAGCCTGACCGGTGCCCGGAAGATCGCCTTCACCAACTGTTTTCGGGATCTCACGCACCGGGCATCACCGGTGGTACCGAACATGACCCGCGAGTAACCGAGGAAGAAGGAAAAGCCGTGACCCAGGGGGACGGCGTCCGGGACGGGGATCTGCCGGACGATCTGACCGCGGCCGAGGCCGGTATGTGGCAGGCGTTCCGCAACGGCAGCGTGTACGACCTGAGCAGCGGCGACCCGCACGTGGACGACCCGCACGGCGGCCACCCGTGGGGGCCGGAGCGGAGCGTGCGGGCCCGGACCCTGTGCTGGCTGCTGCTCGACGGGCCGCCGGCGCTGGCCGGCCGGGTCTCCTCGCTGAAGCTGGTCGGCGTCCGGATCACCGGCCCCCTGGACCTGGCGGGGGGCACGGTCCTGCCGTACATGGAGCTGCGCGGCTGCCGGTTCGACGACGAGATCCTGCTGCCGGAGGCGCACTTCACGACCGCGCGGTTCGTGGACTGCGCGGCGCCGCGGCTGGAGGCGGCCCGGCTGCACACGGAGGGTGACCTGCATCTGCCGCGCTGCCGGTTCCTCAGCGGGGTCCGGCTGACCGACGCGCACATCGGCACCGATCTGCTGCTGAACCAGGCGGTGGTGTACCGGGACCGCAGTGGGCGGTCGATCGCGGCGGACGGCATGACCGTCGGCCAGGACCTCCAGGCGGAGCTCCTGGAGACGCACGGGGAGCTGAGCCTGCGCAGCGCCAAGGTGGGCGTCTCGCTGAGCCTGCGCGGGGCGCGGCTGCGCAACCCCGAGGGGCGGTTCGCGCTGAACGCGCCCCAGCTGACCGTCGGCCGGACGCTGTACCTGACCCCGGCCGGGGTGGGCGGCCCCTGGCAGAGCGGGACGACCCCGGCGCGCGGGACGCGGATCCAGCGGTTCGAGTGCCAGGGCGGGATACGGCTGGACGACGGGCGGTTCGGGGACGCCATCGACCTGGAGCGGGCCCGGTTCACCTTCACGGACGACCAGCAGCTGTCGCTGCGCCGGGTGCAGGCGCCGGAGCTGCGGTTCCTCGGCGAGGAGCCGCAGCGCGGTGGGGTGCTGCTGTCCGGCGCCCGGGTGGTCAACCTGGTCGACCGGGCGACCAGCTGGCCGGGCCCGGGGCGGCTGCACATGGGCGGCTTCGCCTACGAGAACCTGGTGCCGCAGGGCCCGTTCCCGCTGACCCGGCGGCTGGACTGGGTGGCGGCGGCGACCGCCGAGTACAACCCGGAGCCGTACGAGCGGCTGGCGACCGTGCTGCGGGCCGCCGGCGAGGACGAGGACGCCCGTGAGGTGCTGCTCGCCAAGCAGCGGCGGCGCCGCGAGACGCTGCCGCCGGCCGCCAAGGTCTGGGGGTACGCGCAGGACCTGACGGTGGCCTACGGCTACCGGCCGGGCCGGGCGGCGGTGTGGATGGCGGTGCTGTGGGCGGCGGGCACGCTGGCGTTCGCGCACGCCCCGCATCCGCCGATGAACTCGGGCGGCCACCCGGCCTGGGATCCGGCGCTGTTCGTCCTGGACCTGCTGCTGCCGGTGATCGACCTGGGGCAGGTCGGCCAGTGGCGGCTCACCGGCGGCTGGCAGTGGGCGGCGGCGGCGATGATCCTTCTGGGCTGGATCCTGGCGACGACGGTGGCGGCGGGGGCGACGCGGCTGCTGAGGCGGGGGTGACGGCCGGGGCAGCCGGGGCAGCCGGGGCAGCCGGGGGAAGTGTCGCTGACAGGTACCGAACAGATGAGAAACGGTCACCTTTTACTCGCCCTTGACCGACGGCCATACAACTTTCGTGGAGTTGGCCATACCGTCTGGCGCTGCCCCGACCTGCGGACTTTCAATGGTCAACGCCATGGCTTCGCTGCGCGCGCTCTTCCGTTCCGCACGGAGGGCAACGAACGCTTCGCCTCTCGCCGCCGGACCGCTCCCGGCTGACGACGAGGTGTTCCTCGACGCGCCCGACGACCGGCTCGCCCCCGCGCTGGTCGCGGCCGGCCGGGGCGAGTACGAGGCGGCGGCGACCCTGCTGGCCGGCACCCGGGGCGCGGCCCAGTGGGAGGAACGCGACCGGTACGTGCACCGGCTCGCCCTCTTCGCCCGCTCCCGCGCCGAGTGGCTCGGCCAGTGGGAGGCGGCCGCCCCGCACGACCCCGACCTGCTGCTGGTCCGGGCCCAGCTCGGGGTGGACCGGGCCTGGGACTCGCCCGCCCGCGCGGAGTTGCTGCGCCCGCTCAGCCCGCTGATCACGGCTGCCGCCCGCGGCGACGACCGGGACCCGGTGCCGTGGCGGATCGCGCTCGACCACGCCCGCGGCACGAACGCCGGCCACCGGTACTTCGAGGAGCTGTGGGAGGCGGCGGTCCGCCGCGCCCCGCACCACTACGGCTGTCATGTGGCGGCGCTGCGCTATCTGGGCACGTACTGGCACGGCTCGCACCGCGAGTGCTTCGACTTCGCCGACCTGGCCGCGCAGGACGCTCCGGCCGACTCCCTCGTCCAGTCGCTCCCCGCCCGCGCCGCCTTCGCCTACCTCACCGACGGCTGCGGGCCCGAGGTGCCGCGGGCCCGCCTGGACGCGGCGGCCGACCGCGCGATCGCGCTCTCCGCGCGGTTCCCGGCGGCCGACACCTGGCCGGCGGAGATCCGCAACAAGCTGATGTACCTGCTGGTCCGCCTGGAACGCTGGGAGGCCGCCCGCGCCCAGCTGGACCTGATCGGCCCGTACGTCACGTCCTTCCCCTGGGGCCGGCTCTCGGACGACCCGCTGGGCCATTTTGTACGCCTGCGCGCCCACCTGCTGGCCGGTACGGAACCGCTCCCCGAGGCCGTGCTGATCCCCTCGCCGAGGGGCGCCGGGCGCCCACGGGCCGAGCACGGCGGACATGTTCCCGCCGATGACCACTAGGCTGTGGCGCCGTGACCACCGTCCGTCTCCCCCTCTTCCCGCTGAACTCGGTGCTGTTCCCGGGGCTCGTGCTGCCGCTGAACGTCTTCGAGGAGCGGTACCGCGCCATGATGCGCGACCTGCTGAAGACACCCGAGGAAGAACCGCGCCGGTTCGCCGTCGTGGCGATCCGCGACGGCCACGAGGTGGCCCCGAGCGCGCCGGGCATGCCGGACCCGACGGCGCAGCCCGACCGCGGCCCGGCGGCCGGCTTCGGACCCGACCCCCTCAAGTCCTTCCACCGGGTGGGCTGCGTGGCGGACGCGGCGACGATCCGGGAACGGGCGAACGGCACGTTCGAGGTGCTGGCGACGGGTACGAACCGGGTGCGGCTGCTCTCCGTGGACGCGTCGGGCCCGTTCCTGACGGCCGAGCTGGAGGAGCTGACCGAGGAGCAGGGCGACGAGGCCGGGGCGCTGGCCGAGGGTGTGCTGCGGGCCTTCCGCCAGTACCAGAAGCGGCTGGCGGGCGCCCGCGAACGCTCCCTCACCACGGGCGTCGACCTCCCCGACGAACCGTCGGTCGTCTCCTACCTGGTCGCCGCCGCGATGATGCACGACACCCCCACCAAGCAGCGCCTCCTGCAGGCTCCCGACACGGCGTCCCGCCTCCGCGACGAGCTGAAACTCCTTCGCTCCGAGACGGCGATCATCCGTAACCTGCCGTCACTGCCCGCGGCGGAGCTGACGCGGACACCGACGAGCCTGAACTGAGCCGGGGTTTCCTGAATGCCGAAGAAATCGAAGAAGCAGCAGTCCGGCGGCGGCACTCCGGCGACGGTGGCCCTGACCACCGCCGGCGTGGACTTCACGGTCCACTCCTACGACCACGACCCCGCCCACCCGTCCTACGGCGAGGAGGCGGCGGAGGCGATGGGCGTGTCCCCCGAACGTGTCTTCAAGACCCTGGTCGCGGACGTGGACGGCGCGCTCACCGTCGCGGTCGTCCCGGTCGCGGGCAGCCTCGACCTCAAGGCCCTGGCCACGGCGGTCGGCGGCAAGCGGGCGGCGATGGCGGACCCGGCCCTGGCCGAGCGCACGACGGGCTACGTCCGCGGCGGCATCTCGCCGCTGGGCCAGCGCCGGAAACTCCCGACGGTCCTGGACGCCTCGGCTTCGGCGCACGCCACGATCTGCGTCTCGGCGGGCCGCCGGGGCCTGGAGGTGGAACTCGCCCCCACCGCCCTCGCGAGTCTGACGAACGCGACGCTGGCCCCGATCGGCCGTGCGTGACCCCTCGACGAAGTCTCCGCACTGGGTTAAGTACGGAAGGCATGTCGAAGAAGACACGGAAAAGAAAGTGGCGCCTGAAGAAGGCCCGCTCGAACCACGGTCGCCGCCCGGCATAGGCGGGTGGGGGCGCGGGTGCTGCCCCGTCCGCGAGCCGCGAAGAACCCTGCGCCACCCGCGCCACCGGCCACTGCGTCGCCGCGCAAGGCACCAGGCCGACTGCGGCCCGGCGGGGGCTCGTCGCGCAGTTCCCCGCGCCCCTGCTCTTCCGCCCCCTCCCCCGCTTCCAAGCCACGGAACGCAAGTACACCCCAGCCGACCAAGCCGCCGACCGGCCGCCCCCCACCCAGCCCACCCGACGACCGAGAACGCCGCCCGACCGACCCCACACTCAGCCCCATCCGACGGTCGAGGACGACACCCGGCCAACACCACACCGGGCCCGTCCGGCGCCTGAGGACGACGGCCGGTCGGCACCACACCCCGCCCACCCGGCGTCTGAGGACGACACCCGGCCAACACCACCCCCAGCCCACACTCAGCCCCATCCGACGACCAAGAACGCCGCCCGACCGACCCCACACTCAGCCCCATCCGACGGTCGAGGACGACACCCGGCCAACACCACACTCAACCCGTCCGGCGCCTGAGGACGACGGCCGGTCGGCACCAAACCCAGCCCATCCGACGACCAAGAACGCCGCCCGACCGACCCCACACTCAGCCCCATCCGACGGTCGAGGACGACACCCGGCCAACACCACACTCAACCCGT
>NZ_JBFBJI010000014.1:194162-244124 GCF_040702065.1 Streptomyces sp. NPDC086777
AGGACGACGGCCGGTCGGCACCAAACCCAGCCCATCCGACGACCAAGAACGCCGCCCGACCGACCCCACACTCAGCCCCATCCGACGGTCGAGGACAACGGCCGGTCGGCACCACACCCAGCCCGTCCGGCGATTGAGGACGAGGCCGTTCAGGCCGAAGTGGGGGGCGGGGGGCGGCAGCCCCCGAGTGGGGGGGCGAAGGGGGGTGCCCCCCTGGAGGATGGGACGGGTAGGGGCGGCGGGGGCGGGGAAAGCTACGCCGGTGGCGCGGCGTACGGGCCGTCCTCGTACGGGGGCTCCGGATCCCGTGGACCGAACAGCGCCATCAGCCCGAGGTGCACCACCAGCGCCGACAACGACCACGCCAGCAACGCCCCCTTCGCCCCGAGCTTCAGCGGCGCGGAGAACGTCACCCCCTTGCCCACCGCCTTCGCGTGAGCGATCACGTCGGACTCCGGCCCCAGCCACATCCCGAGCCGCCAGGCCAGCAACGACGCCAGCAGCCCCCCGGCCCCCAGCGCCACCACCAGCGGCACGCCCCCACGCCGCCGCCACAGAAACACCACCACCGCGCTCACGACCCCGAACGCCAGCGCCAGCAACGTGAACGTGCCGTCCACCCCGGCCGCCTGCTCCCCCTCGCTGTCCTTGAGGTAGACCGCCCAGTTCTTGCCGGACTGCTCCCCCACCAGCGGCACGTGCGGCGCCAGCCACAGCCACAGAAACCCGAGCAGCACCCCGCTCACGGCCACCGCGACGGCGATCACGGCGCCCTCCCGCAGCTCGGTCTTCATCCCTGGACCGTCCTGTCCGTACTCCCCCGCGGCCGCGCCGTCGGGCGGCGGAGCCTGCCAGGCCTGGTGCGGGGACTGGTCGTGCGGCGGCGGAGGCGGCGTCAACGGTGCGGTCACGATGCCATCGTGCCAGGTCGGCCTGTGGGGCGCGTCACCGGACGGCGGCCCTGCGGTACGCCCACGTGGCGACGGCCAGCGAGACGACTCCCACCCCGGCGCACACCCCCAGGTCAGCGAGGACGACGGCCCAGTCAGGCCGCGCCCCGAAGGTCCGGGCGTAGGCCTCGACGCCGTACGTCGACGGCAGCAGGTCGCGGGCGAACTGGATGATCCCCGGCATCCGGTCCGGCGGCAGCACGCCGAGCAGCAGCGCCGCCGACATGCCCAGCTGCCCGAGCAGCGTGGCGAGTTCGGGACGCGGCGCGAGCAGCCCGCAGGCCGCGCCCAGCCCCGCCAGGGCGGCCCCGGCGAGCGGGATCACCGCGACGAGGATCCACAGGTTCGCGAGCGGCAGCCCGAACAGCACGCATCCGAAGACGGCCGTGACCAGCGTCCCCGGCACGGTGAAGGAGGCGTACGCCGCGGCCGCCCCGAGCACCACCGAGGCCGGTGGCACGGGCAGCGTGGCGTAGTGGTCCAGTCCGCCGCTCGCCCGCAGCTGCCCGAAGTACTGCGCGAGCAGGTTCAGCGCCACGTAGGCGACGACGACCACCGACGAGCCCGCCACCACGGACTGGGCCTCGCCGCGGGAGTCCACCACCCCGCGCATCATGACCATGATGCCGACGGACTGGAAGGTCGCGACGAACAGCAGCGGGATCCGCGCCACCCTGGCCCGGGACAGCTGCGCGCGGTAGACGGCCACCAGCGACGGCCACAGCCGCGCCCGCGGGCCCAGCTCGGCCGCCGCGCCGCCCGGCGCGGTCTCCCCCACGGCCAGGGCACCGCCCGGCAGAACCTCAGCGGGTACGACACTCACGTCGCGCTGCTCCCTTTCCGTGCGGCACCTGCGGCCCGTACCGCCGCCGCGTCTTTCCGTACGCGCCCGGCCGCCGTCCTGTTCATCCTCACGCCCGCCGTCACGCCTTCACCAGCCCCTGCCGTGCGGCTCCGCCCAGCGCCAGGTAGACGTCCTCCAGGCTGGGCGTGGCGAGGGTGAAGTCGTCCAGGGCGGCGAAGGCGGCCCCGCCGGTCACCGTGGCGACGACGGCACGCGCCTCCTCGGGTGCGAGCCGCAGCGTCCAGCGCCGGCCGGACTCGGCCGCGCGCTCTCGCAGGACGGCCACCTCGGGGACCTCCAGCGGCGCGCGGTCGCGCCACACGAGCTCGACCCGCACCTCGCCGGCGACCCGCTCCTTGAGCCCGGCGGGGGTGTCGCAGGCGATGACCCGCCCCTGGTCGAGGACGGCGACCCGGTCGAGGACCGTCTCGGCCTCGATGACGTTGTGGGTGACGAGCACCACGGTGGCGCCCTGTTCGGCCCGCCGCCGGTCCACCGCGGCCCACACGGCCCGCCGGGCCACGGGGTCCATCCCGGTCGTCGGTTCGTCGAGCACGAGCAGCGGCCGCTCGCCGACCAGCGCGGCGGCGAAGCAGGCGAGCCGCCGCTGTCCGCCGGAGAGCTTCTTGAGCGCCCGTCCGGCGATCGGCGTCAGGCCCAGCTCGTCGAGGACGGCGTCGCGCTCGCGTCGCGCCTCGCGCACGTCCAGACCGCGCAGCCGCCCGGTGGTCTCGGCCGCGAGGGACACGGTCAGCTCGTCGAGGGCGCTGGACTCCTGCCCGAGGTAGGCGAGGATGCGCGCGGCCCGCTCCGGGTGCCGCACGATGTCGTGCCCGAGGATCTCGACACTGCCCGCGTCGGGCCGCAGCAGCCCGGTGAGCTGCCGTACGAGCGTCGACTTGCCGGCCCCGTTCGGTCCGAGCAGCCCGAAGATCTCCCCGCGCCGGACGTCCAGCTCCACCCCGTCGGTGGCCCGCACCTCGGGCACGGCGGGGGCGCCCCGCCGCCCTTTGACCGCGGCGTAGGTCTTGGTCAGCCCACGCACGGCACACACGACATCACCCTGCCGCCGAAGTGCCCGACCCACGCCCGTACTCACAAGGAACGAGACTACGGGGTCGGGCCCCTTTACTCACCGTTGGGGCAGCCGGCGCCCCGACGGGGCGCGGGGAACTGCGCGAACAACCCCCACCGGCCCGCAGCCGGAATCATCCCTCCGCGCCCCCTCGGTCACTCCGCCGACGCATGCTCCCCGGCCCCTGCCGGCACATCGAACTCTCTCCAGAACCCCGCCCGAATGGCGTACCGGTCGTGCTCGTCGATCTGGTCGTCCTTGTGGGCCAGCAGCCCGAACCGCGCCGCGTACCGCAGCAGCTCCCCGTCGATCCGGTGCGGAATCCGCGGATACATCCCGGACAGCTTGTGCAGATGGCTCTGGTCCCCGAGCCGTGACATCCACCGCTTGGCGAACACCTGCCCGACCTCGTACGGATCCCCGCCGACGGTCGTGATGTCCTCCTCCCGGTCGGCCCACCGCTGCTCCGCGGTGGTCAGCTGCGCCAGCGTCGGCATGGAGGCCGCCTCCGCCGGCTCCGCCGCCACCCCGGGCCGGTCCACCCACCCCTTGTCGGAGGACCACCGCAGGGTGGCCGTGGTCGCCGGGTGCTGGACCGGCTGCGCGCCCGGCGCCCGCAGCGCGGCGAGGTCCTTGGGCGTCGGCACCCCCTTCGGCGCCGGCACCCGTTCCACCGCCCCGTTCTCCACCGCGCTCACCGCGGGCGCCCGCTCCGTGTCCTCGGTCCCCGGGTCGGGGGCCGCCGCCAGCGACGACTCGGGCAGCGGCGCCGAGAGGATGGCGGCGATCTCCGGCCGCGGCACCGGCGGCGGCGCGCAGACCGCGGTCAGCTCCTTGGCCCGGACCGCCTGGGTGATCCACGCCCGGTCCAGCACCCGCCGCTCGTCGGCCTCGGCGACCAGGTCCTCGGACTGGTTGTAGTCGCCGTCGGCGGCCTGCACCGCCCACAGGTGCACGGCGACCCCGTGCTCCTTGGCGGCCATCATGCCCGGCAGCAGGTCCCCGTCGCCGGTCACGAGGACGACGTCGGAGCACGCCCTGTTCCTGGCCAGCTCGGTCAGCTCGGCGTGCATGGCCGCGTCCACGCCCTTCTGCGCCCAGCGCCCGTCGCTGCGGGTCAGCGCGCCGAGCCGGACGGTCACCCGGGGCATCACGCGCAGCCGTCGGTGTTCCGGCTGGGGGACGCGGTCGGGGGCGCCGTCGAACCAGTAGATGCGCAGCAGGGGACGCTCGGTGTCGGACTCCGCGCGGTCGCGCAGCGCCTGGATCAGCGCGGCGTGGTCGACGGTGATGCGGGATCGGGAGGGCTCACCGGCGAGGAGACTGGCGGCGGCACCCAGCAGATACCCGGCGTCCACCAGGACGATGCAGCGGTCCACGCGACTCACCCTCTTTCCGGGAGGTTTGCTTTCGGGGCTTCCTTCGAGTCTGCCCGACCACGCGGGGGTTAACGGCCCGAACTCGATCTTCGGCGTGGCGTTTCGGGCCCTTGCTCTCCGACAAGCCCTGTTACAGACGGTAATTATCCGAAATGCGTCCGTTGTCAGCCTATGTGAATCTGAATTCGGCCCCTAGATCCCCCACAGGAGGCAGATCACCATGGCCAAGAACAAGAATCGCAAGGGTGGCTCCCAGAACCGCACCCCGCAGAGCGAGCAGACCCACGAGCAGCACGGGCAGCGTACGTCGGGCGAGTCGCAGGACTCGCCGGTGTCGCACATCCAGGGCAGCCCGGCGGACGTCGCCCGCAAGAAGCAGAAGAGCTTCGGCCACAACTGAGCGGACCGACCAGGTCCCTGCGGTTGTTGAAGCCCAGGCACGCAGGAGGGGCGCACCCGTCGCGGGTGCGCCCCTTCCGCGTGTGTACCGGCGGGCGGGCCGGCAGCCGGGGCCTATCCGGCCAGGCAGGACGGGCCGAGCAGCACCTTGAGGTCGCCGAAGAGCGCCGGGTCCGGCTTCACCCGGTGCCGGTCCAGGCGGAGCACGGTCGTCTTGGTCGGGCCCTGGAGCTTGATCCGGACCTCGCTGTCGCCCTTGTGGTGGCTGAGGATCTCGCCGAGCCGGCTGACCATCGGCGGGGTGACCCTGGTGGCGGGGATGGTGAGGATCACGGGTGCGTTGGTGCCCGCGTTGGACAGGTCTGGGACCGCCAGCTCCATCGCCACCAGGCGCGGCACGTCCTCGCGCTTGTCGAGCCGGCCCTTGACGAACACGACGGCGTCCTCGACGAGTTGGGTCGAGATCAGCTGGTAGGTGGCCGGGAAGAACATGCACTCGATGGAGCCCGCGAGGTCCTCCACGGTGGCGATCGCCCAGGCGTTGCCCTGCTTGGTCATCTTGCGCTGGAGACCCGAGATGATGCCGCCGATGGTGACCACCGCGCCGTCCGCGTGCTCGCCGCCGGTGAGCTGGGCGATGCCCGCGTCGGCCTTGTCGGACAGCACGTGCTCCAGGCCGAAGAGCGGGTGGTCGGAGACGTACAGGCCGAGCATCTCCCGCTCCTGGGCGAGCAGGTAGGTCTTGTCCCACTCGTCCTCGGTGAACTGCACGTCGAGTCCGAAGCCGGGCTCGTTGCTCTCCTCCTCGCCCATCCCGCCGAAGAGGTCGAACTGGCCCTCGGCCTCCTTGCGCTTGACCGCGACCACGTTGTCGATCATCGGCTCGTACTGCGCGGTGAGGCCCTTGCGGGTGTGCCCCAGGGTGTCGAAGGCGCCCGCCTTGATCAGCGACTCCGTGGTGCGCTTGTTGCAGGCGACCGCCTCGACCTTGTCGAGGTAGTCGGGGAAGGAGGCGTACTTGCCCTTCGCCTTGCGGCTCTTGATGATCGACTCGACCACGTTGGTGCCGACGTTGCGGACGGCCTCCAGGCCGAACAGGATCACGTCGTCGCCCTGGGCGGCGAAGTTGTGCACCGACTCGTTGACGTTCGGCGGGAGCACCTTGATGCCCATGCGCCGGCATTCGTTGAGGTAGATCGCCGACTTGTCCTTGTCGTCCTTGACGGAGGTCAGCAGGGCGGCCATGTACTCGGCGGGGTAGTTGGCCTTGAGGTAGGCGGTCCAGTAGGAGACCAGGCCGTACGCGGCCGAGTGCGCCTTGTTGAACGCGTAGCCGGCGAACGGGACCAGCACGTCCCACAGGGCCTGGATCGCCTCGTCGCTGTAGCCGTTCTTCTTGGCGCCGGCCTGGAAGATGGTGAAGTTCTTGGCCAGTTCGTCGGGCTTCTTCTTGCCCATCACGCGCCGGAGGATGTCGGCCTCGCCGAGGGAGTAGCCGGCGATGATCTGGGCGGCCTTCTGCACCTGCTCCTGGTAGACGATCAGGCCGTAGGTGACCGCGAGGACCTCTTCGAGGGGCTCCTCCAGCTCCTTGTGGATCGGGGTGATCTCCTGGAGCTTGTTCTTGCGCAGCGCGTAGTTCGTGTGCGAGTCCATGCCCATCGGGCCCGGACGGTACAGCGCCGACACGGCGGAGATGTCCTCGAAGTTGTCGGGCTTCATCAGGCGCAGCAGGGAGCGCATGGGGCCGCCGTCGAACTGGAAGACGCCGAGGGTGTCGCCGCGCTGGAGCAGTTCGAAGGTCGTCGGGTCGTCCAGCGGGAGCGCCAGGAGGTCGATGTCGACGCCCTTGTTGGACTTCACCATCTTGACGGCGTCGTCCATGATCGTGAGGTTGCGCAGGCCCAGGAAGTCCATCTTCAGCAGGCCGAGCGACTCGCAGCTCGGGTAGTCCCACTGCGTGATGGTCACGCCGTCGGTGTGCCGCACCCACACCGGGACGTGCTCGGTGATGGTCTCGCTGGACATGATCACGCCGGCGGCGTGCACACCCATCTGCCGGACCAGGCCCTCGACGCCCTTGGCGGTGTCGATGACCTTCTTCACGTCCGGTTCGTTCTCGTACATCCCCCGGACCTCGCCCGCCTCGTTGTAGCGGGGGTGCGCGGAGTTGGTGATGCCGTCCAGGTCGATGCCCTTGCCGAGGACGTCGGCGGGCATGGCCTTGGTGATGCGGTCGCCCATCGCATACGGGTAGCCGAGCACGCGCGCGGAGTCCTTGATCGCGTTCTTGGCCTTGATCTTGCCGTAGGTGCCGATCATGGCGACCTTGTCGGCGCCGTACTTCTCGGTCACGTACCTGATCACCTCGACGCGCCGGCGCTCGTCGAAGTCGATGTCGACGTCGGGCATGGAGACGCGCTCGGGGTTGAGGAACCGCTCGAAGATCAGGCCGTGCGGGATCGGGTCGAGGTCGGTGATGCCCATGGCGTAGGCGACGATCGAGCCGGCCGCGGAGCCTCGGCCGGGGCCGACCGCGATGCCGTTGTTCTTGGCCCACATGATGAAGTCGGCGACGACGAGGAAGTAGCCCGGGAACCCCATCTGGATGATGACGTCCATCTCGTACTCGACCTGCTTCTGCCGGTCGTCCGGGACGCCGCCGGGGAAGCGGCGGTCCATGCCCCGGCGGACCTCCTCCTTGAACCAGGTGACCTCGGTGTAGCCGTCGGGGATGTCGAACTTCGGCATGAGGTTCCTGGCCTCGAACATGCCGGTGGTGTCGACCATCTCGGCGACCAGGAGGGTGTTGGCGCAGCCCTCCTGCCAGGCGTCCGAGGAGTCGATGGCGTACATCTCCTCCGTGGACTTCAGGTAGTAGCCGGTGCCGTCGAACTTGAAGCGGTCCGGGTCGGAGAGGTTCTTGCCGGTCTGGATGCACAGCAGGGCGTCGTGGGCGGTCGCCTCGTGCGCGTACGTGTAGTGCGAGTCGTTCGTCACCAGCGGCGGGATGCCGAGCTTCCTGCCGATCTCCAGCAGGCCGTCGCGGACCCGGTGCTCGATGTCGATGCCGTGGTCCATCAGCTCCAGGAAGTAGCGGTCCTTGCCGAAGATGTCCTGGTAGTCGGCGGCCGCCTTCAGTGCCTCGTCGTACTGGCCGAGGCGCAGCCGGGTCTGGAGCTCGCCGGAGGGGCAGCCGGTGGAGGCCACGATCCCCTCGGACCACTGGGCGATGGTCTCCTTGTCCATGCGGGGCCACTTCTGCAGCCAGCCCTCGGCGTACGCGTCCGAGGAGAGCCGGAAGAGGTTGTGCAGGCCCGTGCTGTTCACGGCCCACATCGTCTTGTGGGTGTAACCGCCGGAGCCGGAGACGTCGTCCCGCTTCTGGTGCGGCTGGCCCCACTGGATCTTGCGCTTGTTGCGCCGGGACTCGGGGGCCACATAGGCCTCGATCCCGATGATCGGGGTGACCCCGGCCTTCTTCGCGGTGTGGAAGAAGTCGTACGCCCCGTGCAGGTTGCCGTGGTCGGACATGGCGATGTGCGTCATGCCCATCTCGTTGCAGGCGTTGAACATGTCCTTGAGCCGCGCGGCACCGTCCAGGAGCGAGTACTGGGTGTGGACGTGCAGGTGCGTGAAGGGCGGCTTTGACACGGTTTCGGCCTCCGAATTGAAACAAGTGCGGCGCGAAGCGCCTCGTTGAGGGGCGGTGGTCGGGTGACGGGTGGGCGGGCGTCGACGATCTCCCCACCGGCTGCGGACAGTCTGGTGGGACAGCGGAATCCTATGCCTCGGCACTGACACCGGGCGGGCTGCCCCGCGTACCTTCATGCCGGGAGAGCGGGCACTCCCGGGGCCCCTCGCACGTTGGTCCGGGCGAGAGATCCGCGCCACATGTCAGGCATCACACGCACCAGGAGGCACCCAGCGATGTCGGTCCCCCAGCTCAACGACGAGCAGCGCGGCGAGGAGATCCTCGCCGTCTTCGACACCGCCTTCGGCGAGCTCCTGGCCGCCGACCCGGCCGCGTTCCGCGTGAAGTTCCGGAAGATGGCGGCCTCCGCCTTCGCCTTCTACCGGGGCACGGCCGCGCTCTTCTACCACGACCTGGACGCGGAGCACGCCGGCCCGGGCGGCGGGCGCGTGTTCACCGGGCCGTACCTGGACGAGCGCACCTCGCGCGTGTGGATCCACGGCGACCTGCACGCGGAGAACTTCGGCACGTACATGGACTCCAACGGCCGCCTGGTCTTCAACGTCAACGACTTCGACGAGGCCTACGTCGGCCCGTTCACCTGGGACCTGAAGCGCTTCGCCGCCTCCATCGCGCTCGTCGGCTACGCGAAGGCGCTCAGCGACGAGCAGATCACCGAGCTGGTCGAGGTGTACGCGGACGCGTACCGCGAGCGCATCCACGCGCTGGCGACGGGGGCGAAGAGCGACGAGGTGCCGCCGTTCACCCTGGACACCGCCGAGGGCCCGCTGCTCGGCGCGCTGCGCGCGGCCCGCTCGCTGACCCGTTTCGAGCTGCTGGACTCGATGACGGAGATCCGTGACTGGGAGCGCCGCTTCGCCTCCGGCGGCGGCTCCATAGAGCTGGACGCGGCCACCCGCTACAAGGTCCTCGCCGCCTTCGACGGCTACCTGGAGACGCTCCCGGAGGCCTCGCTGTCCCGTCCGGACTCCTACCGCGTCAAGGACGTCGTGGGCCGCCGCGGGATCGGCATCGGCTCGGCCGGCCTGCCGTCGTACAACATCCTCCTGGAGGGTGCCACGGACGCCCTGGAGAACGACGTCGTGATCTACATCAAGCAGGCCCAGACCCCGGCCGTCTCCCGGCACGTCACGGACCCGGCGATCCGGGACTACTTCCGGCACGAGGGCCACCGCACCGTGATCTCGCAGCGCGCCCTGCAGGCGCACGCCGACCCGTGGCTGGGCTGGACCGAGCTGGACGGCGCGGGTCAGCTCGTCGCCGAGGTGTCGCCGTACGCGGTGGACCTGGACTGGAGCGACATCGACGACCCGGAGGAGATCGCGGCGGTCGTCGCGGACCTCGGCCGGGCCACGGCCTCCATGCACTCGGCGGCCGACGACACCTCCGGCGAGTCCCTGGTGCCGTTCTCCACCGAGCGGGCCATCGACGCGGCGATCGCGGCCGACGAGGACGGTTTCGCGGGTCTGCTCACCGAGTTCGCGCACAGCTACGGCGCCCGCGCGCGTGCCGACCACCAGATCTTCGTCGACCTGTTCCGCAACGGCCGCATTCCAGGGCTGTAACCTTCGCCGATTCTCAGGTCCCTTTTAGGGGTCCCTTACATGAGTACGTGACAGACTCTCCACCGCTATGGACATATCCGGGACCCAGCTCAGAGCCGTGCGCGCGGCGCTGTTCACGGCCTTCGTCGTGACGCTCAGCACCGCGTCGCACGTGCTGCTGTCCCGGGCCCCGCTGCCGTTCACGACGGTGGCCGCGGTCGCCGCCGGCGTGTTCGGCACGGCGTACGCGCTGGCGGGCCGCGAGCGCGGCTTCGGCCGGATAGCGGCCCTGCTGATCCCGCTGGAACTGGCCGCCGACACGGTCTTCACCACCGGCCAGCACGCCTGCTACGGCCGGGCGGGCGGCCCCATCGCCGGTCCGCTGCGCGCGGTCGGCTTCGACGTGCTGTGCCACGGTGGCACGGTCGGTACCCCGCTGGCCCGGATGACCGGCGGGTCCCGCACCGCCGTGGCGCTCGCGCACGCCGACCCGGCCGCCGCCTGGCTGCTGCTCGCCGCGCACGTCGGCGTCGGCCTGCTCGCCGCCGCCTGGCTGCGCCGCGGCGAGCGCGCCCTGACCCAGCTGCTGCGCGCCGTGGCCGCCACCACCTTCCGCCCGCTGCTCCTCGCGGCCGCCGCGGGCACCGCCCGGCCGGCCCCGGTACGACGGCTGCCGCGCCCGGCACCGCGCCCGGCCGCCGTCCGCGACCTGCTGCTCGCGCACTCCCTGGGACGCCGCGGACCGCCGTGCTCCGGGGCGCTCGCCCTGTCCTGCGCCTGAGCGCCCCGCCCGCCCGAGCACGCCCCTCGTCCGAGTACCTCGAGCACTCCGAGTACGACGAGTCCCCCATACGTATCCCGCGTACGACATGTGCGCGTCCCCTATGGAGATCACCAACATGAGCAAGCGGAACAGCGCAGCTGCCAAGAACGCGGCCCGGGAACGGCTGCGCGCCGAGCGCGAGAAGCAGGCCAAGCGCGCCAAGGTCAGGCGGCAGCTCATCGTGGCCTGCTCGGTCGTGGCCGTGCTGGCCGCGGCGGGCGGCATAGGCTACGCCGTCGTCCAGGCCAACAAGCCCGGCCACTGGGAGGCCGTGAAGGACGAGAAGGTCGTCGCCCCGGCCAACACCACGGGCACCGACGGCACCACCGTCGTCATCGGCAAGTCCACGGCCAAGAAGACCCTCAAGGTCTACGAGGACCCGCGCTGCCCGGTGTGCGCCCAGTTCGAGCAGACCGTCGGTGCCACCTTCAAGAAGGACATCGCCGACGGCGAGTTCAAGTTCCAGTACGTCGGTGCCACGTTCATCGACAACAAGGACAACGGCGAGGGCTCCAAGAACGCACTGAGCGCGCTGGGCGCCGCGCTGAACGTCAGCGACCAGGCCTTCCTCGACTACAAGACCGCGCTGTACTCGACGAAGTGGCACCCGGACGAGACGACCGACAAGTTCAAGGACGACAGCTACCTCATCAAGGTCGCCCAGACCGTGCCGGCGCTGAAGGACAACACGAAGTTCCAGGACGCCGTCAAGAAGGGCACCTACGACGCCTGGGCGATGGCCATGTCGAAGCAGTTCGACGACAACAAGGACGGCGTGACGGGCACGCCGGGCTTCGTCATGGACGGCAAGCAGCTCAACGGCGGCTCCCCGCTCCTGACGGTGGCCGACTTCGACAAGGTGGTGGGCGAGGCGCTCAAGGCCTGACCCGAGGACCGGCCGCGAGCCCCGGCCGCCGGCCACGAGAAGAAGAGCGGGCGAACTTCACCGGTTCGCCCGCTCCTGTTCATACCGGTCAGTAACCTGGTCCTTCGTGACCAGTCGATTCCGAGCCGACGACGGCTCCAACTCGCTTACGCCCCGCCGCCGTACGGTCGTCAAGGCCGCGGCGGCGACCGCTGTCCTGGCGGCACCGCTGGCCGCCGCGCTGCCGGCCCGCGCCGCCTCGGACGCGCCCGCCTTCCTGCACGGCGTCGCCTCCGGCGACCCGCTGCCCGACGGCATCCTGCTGTGGACGCGGGTGACGCCGACCGCCGACGCGACGCCGGGCTCGGGGGTCGGCCCGGACACCGAGGTCAGCTGGGTGGTCGCCACCGACAAGGCGCTGACGAACGTCGTCTCCAGGGGCTCCACCACCGCGACCGCCGCCTCCGACCACACCGTCAAGGCCGACATACGCGGCCTCGCCCCGGCCACCGACTACTGGTTCCGCTTCTCGGCCGGCGGCACGGACTCCCCGGCGGCGCGCACCCGCACCGCGCCCGCCGCCGACGCCACCGTCTCCGGTCTGCGCTTCGGCGTGGTCTCCTGCGCCAACTGGGAGGCCGGCTATTTCGCCTCCTACCGGCACCTGGCCGCGCGCAGCGACCTCGACGCCTGGCTGCACCTCGGCGACTACATCTACGAGTACGGCACCGGCGAGTATGGCACCCGCGACACCGTGGTCCGGCAGCACGCGCCCACCCACGAGATCATCACGCTCGCCGACTACCGCACACGGCACGGCACATACAAGACCGACACCGACCTCCAGGCCCTGCACGCCAAGGCGCCGGTCATCGCCATCTGGGACGACCACGAGTTCGCCAACGACTCCTGGTCCGGCGGTGCCGAGAACCACACCGAGGGCGCCGAAGGCACCTGGACGGCCCGTCAGGCCGCCGCCAAGCAGGCCTACTTCGAGTGGATGCCGGTCCGCCCGGCCATCGCCGGCACCACCTACCGCCGGCTGCGCTTCGGCAAGCTCGCCGACCTCTCCCTCCTCGACCTGCGCTCCTTCCGCTCCCAGCAGGTGTCCACGGGCAGCGGCTCGGTCGACGACCCGGACCGGACCATCACGGGCCGCGCCCAGCTCGACTGGCTCAAGGCCGGCCTGAAGGCCTCCGACACCACCTGGCGGCTGGTCGGCAACTCGGTGATGATCTCGCCGTTCGCCATCGGGTCGCTCTCCGCCGACCTGTTCAAACCGCTCGCCAAGCTGCTCGGCCTGCCCCAGGACGGCATCGCCCTCAACACCGACCAGTGGGACGGCTACACCGACGACCGCCGGGAGCTGCTGGCCCACCTGCGCTCCAACGCGATCACCAACACGGTGTTCCTCACCGGCGACATCCACATGGCCTGGGCCAACGACGTCCCCGTGGACGCCGGGACCTACCCGCTCTCCGCCTCGGCCGCCACCGAGTTCGTCGTCACCTCGGTGACCTCCGACAACCTCGACGACATCCTCAAGGTCTCCCCCGGCGTCGTCTCCGCCGTCGCCGCCCCGGTCATCCAGCTGGCCAACCGCCACGTGCACTGGGTCGACACCGACCGGCACGGCTACGGCATCCTGGACATCACGGCCGCGCGGGCGCAGATGGACTACTACGTCCTCTCCGACAAGACGAAGGCCGACGCCACCTCGTCCTGGGAGCGGTCGTACCGCACCCGCACGGGCACGCAGAAGGTGGAGCGGACCTACGACCCGGTGTAGTTCCGGCGGGCGGCCACCCGTCAATAAATAGATCGATTGTTCGGTAACTCCTTGGTAGCTTGATCGAGTTGACGGGCCATCATGCCGGTGGCCCGTCAGAAACCGATCACGATTGGAGACACATGGCCACCCCCCAGCGCGCCATGAAGAAGTCCGCCGTACTCCTGGCCACCATGGCCCTCGCCGGTCTCGCGACCGTCGCTCAGGCACAGGAGGCATCGGCGGCACCGGCATTCGTCAACCTGACCGTGCTGGACACCCACGGGGCTCCCATCTACGCCCAGCCCACTTCCTCGTCGACCCGGTACCGCGTGGACGCGTTCAAGACGGTCGAGCGCATCCAGTGCTCGACCACCAAGACCCCCTCGGGGGAACGGTGGTTCCGGATATACGACTCCCAGCCGACGGCCTGGGTGTGGTCCGGGCACTTCGCGTCGCTGGTGAACCCGCCCAAGGAGTGCTTCCCCGGCTGAGTGAGGCCACCGGCACACCGCAACGACGGTAGACATGCCTGACGAACCGGCCCCGGTCGCGGCTTCATGCGAACAGGCGGCCGAGGCCGGTCACAGCGTGTCGAGGAAGCCGAGCGCCACCCGCCAGGTGGCCTCGGCGGCCTCCTCGTCGTAGTCCGGCAGACCGGGGTCGGTGTAGAGGTGGCCGGCCCCCGGGTACCGGTAGATCTCCACGTCGGCGCCGACCCGGCCCATCTGCAGGTACCAGGCGCTCAGCCAGTCGTCCGTCTCGAAGGCGTCCGGCTCGGCCACGTGCAGCTGCACCGGCAGCTCGTCCACCGAGGCGCTGGGCGCGATGTCCGACGTGCCGTGCAGGAGCAGCAGCCCCCGGGCCCGCTCGTCGCCCAGCGCCAGCGTCTGCGCGATCGAGGCCCCCAGCGAGAACCCCGCGTACACCAGCCCGCGCCCCGAGTACGGCGCCGCCGCCAGCACGGCCCGCTTCAGCAGCTCGTCCTTGCCGATCGACTCGTTGAACTCCATGCCCTCCTCGACCGTGTCGAACGTGCGGCCCTCGAAGAGGTCCGGCGTCCACACCTCGTGCCCCGCGGCACGCAGCCGGTCCGCGGCCTCGCGCACCGCGGGCCTGAGCCCATAGGTCGAGTGAAAGAGCATGATGTTCATGAACCCATGGTGCCAGCCCGCAGGGTGACGCCTGTCACCCCCTTCGCGTCGATCAGCATGTTCAGGATCCCGCCGGAGCGGTTACGTTCGGAGCCATGGAGATGGAGAACGTACTCCGCCCGCTGATCGTGGTCGGCGGCGCCGTCGTCCTCACCCTGCTGATCGGCTGGGCGACCGACCTGCTGCTGCGCAAGGCCGACGCACGGCACAGCGAGACACCCCTGTGGGGCCTGCTGCGGCGCGGCCGCATCCCCTATCAGCTGGTGCTGTGCACGGCCCTGCTCAGAGGCTCCTACAACCAGGCCGAGCTGATCCTGGAGCACCGGGTCGCCGTCGGCCAGATCCTGACCCTGGTCCTGATCGGGTCGGCCGCCTGGCTGGTGGTGCGGATCGCGGCGGCGATCGTCGACACGTCGTACACCCGCTACGCCCGCGGCCACACCGACGCGGCCCGGGTGCGCCGGGTGCGCACCCAGGTGTCGCTGATCATGCGGGTGGTGACGGCGGTCGTCGGCGTGGTGGCCGTGGCGGCGATGCTGCTGACCTTCCCGGCGATGCGCGCGGCCGGTGCCTCGCTGCTGGCCTCCGCCGGGATCCTCGGCATCGTCGCCGGTGTGGCCGCCCAGTCCACCCTGGCGAACATGTTCGCCGGCCTGCAGATCGCCTTCGGCGACATGGTGCGCCTCGGCGACACGGTCGTGGTCGACGGCGAGTGGGGCACGGTCGAGGAGATCACCCTGACCTTTCTGACGGTACGGACCTGGGACGAGCGCCGGATCACCATGCCGGTGTCGTACTTCACCTCCAAACCCTTCGAGAACTGGTCGCGGGGCACCCCGCAGATGACCGGGATCGTCTACTGGCACGTCGACCACTCGGCGCCGGTCGAGGCCATGCGGGACAAGCTCCAGGACATCCTGCGCGGGTGCCCGGCCTGGGACGGGCGGTCCTACGGCCTGGTGGTCACCGACTCCACGCCGAACACCATGCAGGTGCGGGCGCTGGTGACCGCCAAGGACGCGGACGACATCTGGACGGTCCGGGTGACCGTCCGGGAGCAGATGATCACCTGGCTGTGCGCGGAGCACCCGTACGCCCTGCCCCGGGTCAACACGGCCGACGCGGTCCTGCCACCCGGCGGGATCATCCCCTCCCAGGACGGCGCGGCAGCCGGCCGGCGCCTGCACGAGCCGCCCCGCACCGGCCGCGGCTGAGTCCTGAGTCCTCGGTCAGTGGCCGCGTTCGGCGCCGCCGTTGACCTGGATGACCTGCGAGGTGACGTGCCCGGCGGCGGGGGAGGCCAGCCAGTGCAGGGTCGCGGCGACGTCACCGGGTGTGCCGGCCCGCCCGGTGGACGTCTCGGCGACGAGCCGCTCCCGCCGGGCCTGCGCCACCGGGCCGCCGAAGAAGTCGGTGTCCTCGATGTACCCGGGCGCGACCACGTTCACGGTGACCCCGCGGGGGCCGAGCTCCCGGGCCAGGTCGTGGGCGTACGGGTGCAGGGCCGCCTTGGAGGCGGCGTAGGACCCGCTCCCCGAGCCCCGGTAGGCCGCTATGGAGCTGATGAACAGCACCCGGCCGCCGGGGTCGGCGAGCCGCTCCTTCAGCGCCTCCGTGAGCAGCACGGCGGTCAGCGTGTTCTGCCGGAAGTTGCCGGTCCAGACGCGGGCGGCGGCGTCGAGGGGGTCGCCGCTCTCCGCGTCGGGCGCGCGCGCCGCGTTCCCGCCGGCGCTGTGGACGAGCACGTCCACGGCCCCGAACTCCTCCGCGACGAACCGCGCGACCGCGCGCACCTGCCCGGGTTCGGCCAGATCGGCGGCGTACACCTCCGCCCCGGGCACCCCCGCCCTCTCCAGCACCTCCCTGCGCCGCCCGAGCAGCAGCACCCGATCCCCGTCCCCGGCGAACACCCGCGCCGCGGCGAGTCCGATCCCGGTTCCTCCACCACTGATCACAATGTTCCGAGCCATGATCCGAGACTACGAGCGCCGGGCCGACCGCGCCTGTGACTGTCCACAGGCGCCATGTACTTGTATGACCGCCACCGTCCGGTGTCCCCGACGGGGCGCTGGGGGTACCCCCGGCCGAAGGCTGGGGGAGGAACCGCGCGACCAGCCACGACCGAGCCGCAGACGAACGACGGCACATCACGGCACCCCCGGCGGAGCGTCAGCGCAGGCTGCGGACGTCCAGGTGCCGCAGCACCCGGTCCACGATCTCCGGATCCGCCCCCGGCTCGCTGCGCGCCGCCAGCACCTCGTGCCGTGCCGCGCTCAGCATCTCCTGCTGGATCCGCCGCAACCGCTTCGCCCGCCGCATCCGCTTGTCGTGGCCCTCGCGCCGCTCGTCCTCCACCACGTCGGGACTGATCCGGAACCCGATCTCGAAGGCGCGCCGCAGCATCTGCTCCGTCACGTCCTCCGGCAACTCCTCGACCTGCTCGATCTCCTTCAGGCGCCGCCGTGCCGCCTTCGCCGCCCGTACCGCCAGCTCCTTCTCGATCTCCTTCTCGCGGTCGGTGTCGGCCCGTACCCCCAGCCGTTTCACCAGCCACGGCAGGGTCAGCCCCTGGAGGACCAGCGTCGCCATGATCACCCCGAAGGCGATGAAGACGATCTCGTCACGGTCCGGGAAGGCGGAGCCGTCGTCCGTCTTCAGGGGGATGGCCAGGGCCAGCGCCACCGACGCCACCCCGCGCATCCCGGACCACCACATCACGATGGTCTCCCGCCAGCTGGTCGGGATCTCCTCGTCGTAGTCCCGCCGGGCGTGCAGCCGCTTGGTCAGCCAGGTGGCCGGCAGCAGCCAGACCAGCCGTACCACGACCACCACGCCGACGATCGCGGCCGCCCAGCCGAGCAGCTCGCCCCAGCGGCCGGACGCCGTGCGGATCGCGTTGTGCAGTTCCAGGCCGATCAGCCCGAACGCGACACCGGTGACGAGCGTGTCGACGATGTCCCAGAAGGTGTATCCGGCGAGCCGGGTCATGACGTCGTCGGCGTCGGTGGCGTACTCGGCGATGAACAGCGCGGTGGTGAGGACCGCGAGGACCCCGGAGCCGTGCAGTTCCTCGGCGATCACGTAGGAGGCGTAGGGAACGATCAGGGTCAGGCCGATCTGCAGGGTGGCGTCGCCGAGCACGTCCATCAGCTTGTTCGCGCCCCAGCCGAGCACCAGCCCCACCACGACCGCGACCACGGCGGACAGCAGGAAGTCCAGCCCGGCCCGCCACGGGGAGAAGGTGTGGCTGACCACGGCCGCGATGGCCACGTGGTAGAGCACGATGGCCGTGACGTCGTTGAAGAGCCCCTCGCCCTCCAGGATCGACACCAGCCGGCGCGGCAGCCCGAGCTGCCCGGCGACGGCGGTCGCGGCGACCGGGTCGGGCGGGGCGACCAGCGCGCCCAGGGCGATCGCGGCGGCGATCGGCAGCCCGGGCACGATCGCGTTGGCGACGACGGCCACGCACAGCGTGGTGACGAAGACCAGGGCCACGGCGAGCAGGAAGATCGGCCGTTTGTTGGCCGTGAACTGCCGCCAGGAGGTCCGTCGGACGGCGGCGTAGAGCAGCGGCGGCAGCAGGCCGGGCAGGATCAGCTCGGGCGGGATGTTCACGTTCGGCACGAAGTCGGCGACCGCGAGGACGATCCCGAACAACGTCATCAGAACGGGCGCCGGCAGTCCGAACCGGTCCCCCACCGGAACACTGACGAGGGCCCCGAGCAGCAGCACGAACAACAGGGCCAACTGATCCACGGCCAGCGCTCCGGGTGTAGACGATCACACAGCGGGACACCAGCGTGCCATGCCGGCTACAGAACCCTGCGCATCCCCCGGTGCGGGATGCCGGCCTCCTCGTACTCCACGCCGTACGGCTCGTAGCCCAGCCGCTCGTAGAAGCCCAGCGCGTGGGCCTGCGCGTGCAGGTCCACCGCGGCCAGGCCACGCGCGCGTGCGGCCTCCTCGATGGCGCGCACCAGGGCGACGCCGATGCCCAGGCCGCGGGCCTCCGCGGAGACCGCGAGCCGGCCCAGGGAGCCGAGGGCCGGGTCACCGCCGGTCTTGGCCGCGGCCACCGCGCCGTACAGCAGCCGGCCGGTGCCGAGCGGTACGCCGTCCTCGCGGACCGCCAGGACGTGCACGGCGACGGGGTCGTACGCGTCGTACTCCAGGTCCTCGGGGACGCCCTGCTCGGCCACGAAGACCTGCTTGCGCACCGCGAAGCACGCCTCCAGGTCGGCGGGATCCTCGGCGACCCGCACCGTGTACGCGCGTGTGCTCATCCGTAGGTCTCCTCACGGACCTGGTCGAGCGCCTGCTGCAGGTCGGCCGGGTAGTCGCTGGCGAACTCGACCCACTCGCCGTCCCCCGGGTGCTCGAAGCCGAGGCGGACGGCGTGCAGCCACTGGCGGGTCAGGCGCAGCCGCTTGGCGAGCGTCGGGTCGGCACCGTACGTCAGGTCGCCGACGCAGGGGTGGCGGTGGGCGGCCATGTGGACGCGGATCTGGTGGGTGCGGCCGGTCTCCAGCTTCACGTCGAGCAGGGAGGCCGCGCGGAACGCCTCGATGAGGTCGTAGTGGGTCACGGAGGGCTTGCCCTCGGCCGTGACCGCCCACTTGTAGTCATGCTGCGGGTGGCGGCCGATCGGGGCGTCGATGGTGCCGCTGGTCGGGTCGGGGTGGCCCTGCACGAGGGTGTGGTAGCGCTTGTCGACCGTGCGCTCCTTGAACTGGCGCTTCAGCGACGTGTACGCCCGCTCCGACTTGGCGACCACCATCAGGCCCGAGGTGCCGACGTCGAGGCGGTGCACGATGCCCTGGCGCTCGGCGGCGCCGGAGGTGGAGATGCGGTAGCCGGCGGCGGCGAGACCGCCGATCACGGTCGGGCCGGTCCAGCCCGGCGAGGGGTGCGCGGCCACACCGACCGGCTTGACGATCACGACCACGTCCTCGTCGTCGTGCACGATCTCCATGCCCTCGACGGGCTCCGCGACGATCTGCACGGGGGCGGGCGCCCCCGGCATCTCGACCTCCAGCCAGGCCCCGCCGTGCACCCGCTCGGACTTGCCGACCACCGAGCCGTCGACCTGCACCTTGCCCGCCGCGGCCAGCTCGGCCGCCTTGGTGCGGGAGAAGCCGAACATGCGGGAGATGGCGGCGTCGACGCGCTCGCCCTCCAGGCCGTCCGGCACGGGCAGGGTTCGGATCTCGGGAATCGTGCTCACCCGTCGAGTATGCCGGACACCGCCGACACCCCCGTACGCAAGCCCCCGCGGACCCCGGTGGGCCCCTGCCGCCCCCGTCAGTCCTTGTGGACGGTCCCGTCCGGGTCCAGGCCTCGGAAGGAGAGCAGCACGATCAGGATGCCGCCGCAGACGATCGCGGAGTCGGCCAGGTTGAACACCGCGAAGTCCCTGGGCGCGATGAAGTCGACGACCTGGCCCTCGAAGATCCCGGGCGAGCGGAAGATCCGGTCGGTGAGGTTGCCGAGCGCGCCGCCGAGCAGCAGGCCGAGCGCGACCGCCCAGGGGAAGCTGTACAGCTTGCGCGCCAGCCGGAAGATCACGACGATCACGGCCGCCGCGATCAGCGTGAAGATGATCGTGAAGGCGCCGCCGAATCCGAAGGCCGCGCCCGGGTTGCGGATCGCGTGGAACTCCAGCCAGTCGCCGATGACCTCGATCGGGGCGTGGTGCTCCAGCTTCGCGACCACGATCATCTTGCTGACCAGGTCGAGGGCGTACGCGAAGGCGGCCACCGCGAACAGCACGGCGATCCGGCGCCCGCGGCCGGGCCGCGGGTCCGCGGTGGACTGCTGATCCGCACCGGACGCGTCGGACGCGCCGGGCGCCGCCGTCCGCTCGCCGCCGTCGTCCGGGGTGCCCGGCGTACCGATGATGCGTTCCGCCTCTGCCACGTGAGTCCCTCAACCTAGGTGCCTGCCTCGGGACGAGACTACGGCACGCCCCAGGAGACCCCGATGCTCAGTAGCGGCGTTCCTGCTTCTGCTTGCACTCCACGCACAGGGTGGCCCTCGGGAAGGCCTGCATCCGGGCCTTGCCGATGGGGTTCCCGCAGTTCTCGCAGAGGCCGTAGGTGCCCGCGTCGAGCTTCTGCAGGGCGCGCTCGGTCTGCTCGAGCATCTCGCGCGCGTTGGCGGCCAGCGCCAGTTCGTGCTCGCGGGTGATGTTCTTGGTGCCGGTGTCGGCCTGGTCGTCACCCGCGCCGTCCCCGGAGTCGCGCATCAGCCCGGCCAGGGCGCTCTCGGACGCGTCGAGCTCCGCGCGCAGCCGCTTCGCCTCGGCCGTCAGCTCGGTGCGCGCCTCCTCGACCTCCTCCGGTGTCCACGGGTCCTCGCCGGGACGCACCGCGAGTTCACCCGGAACCGCCGTGGCGATCCGCGCCTTGGGGAGGGCGGTGTCCGCCGCCGTGGAAGTGCCAGGAGTCTTCTTCGCAACCACCGTCGTGGCTCCCGTCTGCTTCGCGGCCCGCGCCGCGCCCGCTTTCTTGGCCGTGCTCTTCTTGGCCGTGCTCTTCGCCGCCGCGGTCCCCGTCGCCGCGGCCCTGGACGCGCTCTTCTCCGCCTTCGCCGACTTCGCCCCGTCGGCCTTCTTCGCGACGGCCTTCTTCGCCGCCGTCTTCCTCACGGGCGTCTTCTTCGCGGCCTCTTTCCCGACGGAGGCCTCTTCACCCCGCGTGTTCCCGGCGGACGCCTCTTCACCCCGCGCCTTCCCGGAAGGGGCCGCCGCTGTCGCGTCCGTGCCCTGCTTTCCGCGGCCCCCTTCGGTGTCGCCGCCGGAGGCGGCCGCGCCCCTGGACCGGCCGGACACCGGCTGCTGTACGGCGGTCTTCTTCGCCACCATGGCCGCAGCCCCTTCACATATTGTGATTTTGCACGCGAATCGTGCTGGGACGATAAATCGACTCGAGTCCCGCGGCAACGGGGCACGCCGCCCGATCCACCTGCCCCGCACCCCCCTCGCAGCAGGTATGCATGCGTTGTGCCCAGCTCCCCGCGCGGTAATCCGCCGAGCCGGACATCCCAGGATGCGAACACGCGTACCGCGCCATTCGGGTCATCTCGGCGGGCGGGCCACCCGGGCCCGGCGGCCTCCGGAAAACGGGTCGGCCGCTGTCCGTGCGGCGCCGTACACTGGGCGGAGCGAGAAGCGTGGATGGGGACGAGTAGCGGCGTACGCAGCCCAGAGCGACCCGGGGACGGTGGGAGCCCGGGGGTGAGCGCGACGTGAAGATCACCCCGGAGCCGCCGGAAGAAAGCCCTGCAAGGGTCGGTAGAGCCGGCATCGCGACCCCAATGAGGGGGCTCACCGGCGCGCACGGCGTCCGGAGGGCCAAGGAGGGTGGTACCGCGGGAGCGCGCCGCACACGGCGTAGGCAGGACAAGGCTCTCGTCCCTCCGACGGAAGGCAGCAAGTCCGTTGGAGGAAGCTCGCAGATGACAGCGCCGACGTACCGCCAGGTGCCCGCACAGGTCGACCTGCCCGCCCTCGAGCACGCCGTGCTCGACTTCTGGCGCGAGCAGAAGATCTTCGCCAAGACCCTGGAGCAGTCCGAGGGCCGCCCCGAGTGGGTGTTCTACGAGGGCCCGCCCACCGCCAACGGCATGCCCGGCGCCCACCACATCGAGGCGCGCGTCTTCAAGGACGTCTTCCCCCGCTTCCGCACCATGCGCGGCTACCACGTGGCCCGCAAGGCCGGCTGGGACTGTCACGGCCTGCCCGTCGAGCTGGCGGTCGAGAAGGAGCTCGGCTTCAGCGGCAAGCCGGACATCGAGAAGTACGGCATCGCCGAGTTCAACGCCAGGTGCCGGGAGTCGGTGACCCGCCACACCGATGCCTTCGAGGCGCTGACGACCCGCATGGGGTACTGGACCGACCTGGACGACGCCTACCGCACGATGGACCCCGAGTACATCGAGTCGGTCTGGTGGTCGCTGAAGACGATCTTCGACAAGGGCCTGCTGGTCCAGGACCACCGCGTCGCCCCCTGGTGTCCGCGCTGCGGCACCGGCCTGTCCGACCACGAGCTGGCGCAGGGCTACGAGACGGTCGTCGACCCCTCCGTGTACGTCCGTTTCCCGCTCACCTCCGGTCCGCTCGCCGGCCAGGCCGCGCTCCTGGTGTGGACGACCACCCCGTGGACCCTGGTGTCCAACACGGCGGTCGCCGCGCACCCGGAGGTCACCTACGTCGTCGCGACCGACGGCGCGGAGAAGGTCGTCGTCGCCGAGCCGCTCGTCGCCAAGGCGCTCGGCGAGGGCTGGGAGACCACGGGCCAGTCCTTCACCGGCGCCGAGATGGAGCGCTGGACCTATCAACGTCCGTTCGAGCTGGTGGAGTTCCCGGAACCGGCGCATTACGTCGTGAACGCGGAGTACGTCACGACCGAGGACGGTACGGGCCTGGTCCACCAGTCCCCCGCCTTCGGCGAGGACGACCTCAAGGTCTGCCGCGCCTACGGCCTGCCGGTGGTCAACCCGGTCCGCCCGGACGGCACCTTCGAGGAGGAGGTGCCCCTGGTCGGTGGCGTCTTCTTCAAGAAGGCCGACGAACGGCTCACCGAGGACCTCAAGCAGCGCGGCCTCCTCTTCAAGCACCTGCCGTACGAACACAGCTACCCGCACTGCTGGCGTTGCCACACCGCGCTGCTCTACTACGCGCAGCCGTCCTGGTACATCCGCACGACGGCGATCAAGGACCGCCTGCTCGCGGAGAACGAGGGGACGAACTGGTTCCCCGAGACGGTCAAGCACGGCCGCTACGGGGACTGGCTGAACAACAACATCGACTGGGCGCTGTCCCGGAACCGCTACTGGGGCACTCCGCTGCCGATCTGGCGCTGCGAGGACGACCACCTCACCGTGGTCGGCTCCCGCGCGGAGCTGACCGAGCTGACCGGCACCGACCAGTCGGAGCTGGACCCGCACCGCCCGTTCATCGACGAGGTCACCTTCGCGTGCCCGCAGTGCGCGCAGACGGCCACGCGCGTGCCGGAGGTCATCGACGCCTGGTACGACTCGGGCTCGATGCCGTTCGCGCAGTGGGGATACCCGTACAAGAACAAGGACCTGTTCGAGGCCCGCTACCCGGCCCAGTTCATCTCCGAGGCGATCGACCAGACCCGAGGCTGGTTCTACACCCTCATGGCCGTCGGCACCCTGGTCTTCGACAAGTCGTCGTACGAGAACGTGGTCTGCCTGGGGCACATCCTCGCCGAGGACGGCCGCAAGATGTCCAAGCACCTGGGCAACATCCTGCAGCCGATCCCGTTGATGGACCAGCACGGCGCGGACGCGGTGCGCTGGTTCATGGCGGCCGGCGGCTCCCCGTGGGCGGCCCGCCGGGTCGGGCACGGCACGATCCAGGAGGTCGTCCGCAAGACGCTGCTGACCTACTGGAACACGGTCGCCTTCCAGGCGCTGTACGCCCGTACGTCGAACTGGGCGCCGTCCGCGGCGGACCCGGCCCCGGCCGACCGCCCGGTCCTGGACCGCTGGCTGCTCTCCGAGCTGCACGCGCTCACCGACCAGGTGACGCAGGCGCTGGAGGCGTACGACACCCAGCGCGCCGGCAAGCTGCTCTCCGCGTTCGTCGACGACCTGTCCAACTGGTACGTCCGCCGTTCGCGGCGCCGGTTCTGGCAGGGCGACAAGGCCGCGCTGCGCACGCTGCACGAGGTCGTGGAGACCGTCACCAAGCTGATGGCCCCGCTGACCCCGTTCATCACCGAGCGGGTGTGGCAGGACCTGGTGGCGCCGGTGACCCCGGGAGCGCCGGAGTCGGTGCACCTGGCGTCGTGGCCGGAGGCCGACCTGTCGGCGATCGACCCGGAGCTGTCGAAGCAGATGGTCCTGGTACGGCGGCTCGTGGAGCTCGGCCGGGCCACGCGCGCGGAGTCGGGTGTCAAGACGCGGCAGCCGCTGTCCCGGGCCCTGGTGGCGGCGGTCGGCTTCGACGCGCTCGACCGGGAGCTGCACGGGCAGATCACCGACGAGCTGAACGTGTCGTCGCTGGCGTCCCTCTCCGAGGTGGGCGGCTCGTTGGTCGACACGACCGCGAAGGCGAACTTCCGGGCGCTCGGCAAGCGGTTCGGCAAGCGGGTCCAGGAGGTCGCCAAGGCGGTCGCCGCGGCGGACGCGGCCGCGCTGTCGCTGGCGCTGCGCGAGGGCACGGCGTCGGTCGAGGTCGAGGGCGAGACGGTGACGCTGGCGCCGGACGAGGTGATCATCACGGAGACGCCGCGTGAGGGCTGGTCGGTGGCGTCGGACTCCGGTGCGACCGTGGCGCTCGACCTGGAGATCACGGAGGAGCTGCGTCAGGCGGGCCTCGCCCGGGACGCGATCCGGCTGATCCAGGAGGCGCGCAAGAACAGCGGGCTGGACGTGGCCGACCGGATCGCGCTGCGGTGGGTGTCGACCGACCCGGCGGTGATCGCGGCGCTGGCGGAGCATGCTGTGCTGATCGCCGACGAGGTGCTGGCGACCGACTTCTCCCAGGGCGAGGGGGATGACGGTTACGGCGCTCCCTTCACCGACGAGGGGCTCTCGCTGACGTTCCGCCTCCGCAAGGCGTAGCCGCCGGCCTGTTCGAGAAGGGGCCCGGTCTCCACGGTGGGGACCGGGCCCCCTCGCATGTGCGGGCCGGAACCCCGACCGTGCGCGGTTCCCCGCACCCCTCCAGGCCACACCCCCTCACGCGTGCGGGCCGGAACCGTGACCGTGCGCGGTTCCCCGCGCCCCTCCAGGCCACACCCCCTCACAGGTGCAGGCCCGAACCCCGACCGTGCGCGGTTCCCCGCGCCCCTCCAGGCCACACCCCCTCACACGTGCGGGCCCGAACCCCGACCGTGCGCGGTTCCCCGCACCCCTCCAGGCAGGGGACCTGGCCCCCACGTGCCCCTGGGGGGCGGGGGATGCAACACGCGTAAAAAGGGCGGGGCCCCGGATCGGAATCCGGGGCCCCGCCCTTTGGTGCTCTGCCGACGGCTACGCGCGCTACGCGCCCGCCGTCAGTTGTCGTCCTCGTCGATGAGGAAGCCGCGCATCGGGGACGGCGCCTGGCCCATCGGGGAGGGGCCCTGCGGGCGTACCGGTGCCATCGGCTGGGTCATCGCCGGCGTCATCTGCTGCTGGCCGCCGTAGGACGGGGCAGCGGGGGACGGGCCACCCATCGACGGGTTGCCGCCGTAGGACGGGGCGCTCGCGCCGGCCGGGGCCATGGAGGGCGCCGGGGACGGCGGGAGGGAGGCCGCGGCCGGGGTACGCGGGGGCGCCAGGGAGTCGTCGGCCTGGGTCTCCAGCTGACGCAGCTGCGACTCCAGGTACGACTTCAGACGCGTGCGGTACTCGCGCTCGAAGCCGCGCAGGTCCTCGACCTTGCGCTCCAGCGTGGCGCGCGCGGACTCCAGGGAGCCCATGGCGACGCGGTGCTTCTCCTGCGCGTCCCGCTCCAGCGCGTCGGCCTTGGCACGGGCGTCCCGCTCCAGACCCTCGGCGCGGCTGCGGGCCTCACCGACGATCTTGTTGGCCTCGGAGCGGGCCTCGGCGATCGCCTGGTCGGCGGTCTGCTGGGCCAGCGAGAGGACACGGGCGGCGCTGTCGCCACCGGGGCCCTGACCGGGGCCGCCCATCGGACCGCCCATGGGGCCGCCCATCGGGCCACCCATCTGCTGCTGCATGGGGGGCTGGCCACCCATCGGGCCCATGCCCTGCCCCATCGGGCCGGGACCCTGCATGCCCTGACCCATCGGACCGGGACCCTGGCCCATCGGACCCTGGCCCATCGGGCCGGGACCCTGCGGACCGCCCTGGCCACTGGGACCGGCCGGCAGCTGCGGGGCGCCGCTCGGCAGCTGCGGGGGACCGCCCATGGGGCCACCCATCTGCTGCTGCGGCGGGCCCGATATGCCGGCGGGCACCGGAGCGCCGGGACCTCGCATGCCCTGCTGCGGCATCCCCTGGGGCATGCCCTGCTGCGGCATGCCCTGAGGCATCCCGCCCTGCTGCGGCATCCCGCCCTGCTGGGGCATCCCGCCCTGCGGCATCCCGCCCTGCTGGTCCTGGGGCTCCGGAGGCTTGCGCATGTTCTGCTGGTTCTGGGCAGCAGCGCGCGTGGCCGCGGCGAGCTTGGCGCGCAGGTCCTCGTTCTCGCGGAGCAGGCGCGTCAGCTCGGCTTCGACCTCGTCGAGGAAGGCATCGACCTCGTCCTCGTCATAGCCTTCTCGGAGGCGGACGGTCGTGAACTGCTTGTTCCGCACGTCCTCGGGGGTCAACGGCATCTCTTCACCTCAACGTAGTCGTCGGCATCGGCAAGACGGTAGGTCACATCGCTCATCACAGCCGACCAACGATCGCGATCAGGATGTAGACGATGATCATCAGTACGAAGAAGGACAGGTCGAGCGCCACGCCCCCGAGACGCAGCGGCGGAATGAACCGCCGCAGAAGCTTGAGCGGTGGATCGGTGACAGTGTAGGTGGCCTCAAGTACGACCACCATCGCCTTGCCGGGTTGCCATGAGCGGGCGAACTGGAACACGTAGTCCATGACCAACCGGAAGATGAGCACGATGAGGAAGCACATCAGCGCGATGTAGATCACATCCAGGAACACGCTCATGGTCCGTGCTTTCCCTCTCCCCTGTTTCCGTGCCTGGTACCGGTCTTGCGTCTCAGCTCTGGTTGAAGAACCCGCCCTCTGCGATGCGGGCCTTGTCCTCCGCCGTGACATCGACGTTAGCAGGCGACAACAGGAACACCTTCTGCGTCACCCGCTCGATGCTGCCGTGAAGACCAAACACCAAACCGGCCGCAAAGTCGACAAGTCGCTTCGCGTCTGTGTCATCCATCTCAGTCAGATTCATGATCACCGGGGTGCCCTCACGGAAGTGTTCCCCGATGGTACGGGCCTCGTTGTAGGTCCGGGGGTGAAGCGTGGTGATCCGGTAAGGCTCTCGTTCCGACACGACCTTGGGCATGATCACCGGTGCGTTCTTCTCCAGGCTCGCGCGTTCTTGTGTGATGGACGCCACGGGGGCGATGCGCGCCGGGCGACCCGATTCCGCGGGGAGCGCGACGGAATGCGACACCGGCTCGCGCGGGGGCGGCGGCTGCACCACTCGTACCGAATCGTCCCTTTGGGACTGGTGTGACCCGTGGGACTGGTGTGACGGCTCGTGCCGTCGGTGATCCCGCTCGGGCTCCGGGTCCAGTTCGGGCTCGAAGTCGTCATCTGGGTCGAATCCGCGGCCGTCGTACCCATCGTCCTCCACGAGGCCGAGGTAGACCGCCATCTTGCGCATCGCGCCGGCCATGCTCTGAGTCCTCCGCTCTGTGGTGGATCGGTGACGACTGCCAAGTCCCGCGATCCACACGGCCGTTGTGCCCGTCTTGGGCGGCATTGACCATATTTTCTGCTGTGGTCCGACTTCCTGGCGACGTTACCCGAGCCTGGGGCGGACTCCGAGTACCGCGGTGCCGACGCGTACATGTGTCGCCCCGGCGGCCACGGCTTCCTCAAGGTCCGCACTCATCCCTGCGGAGACCATGTTCGCAGCCGGATGGGCTCGGCGCAGGTCGGTCGACAAATCCATCAACCGCTCGAACGCCGCCCGTTGGCGCCCCGCGTACTCCCCGGTGAGCGGAGCGACGGTCATGAGGCCGTCGAGCCGCAGACCCGGTGAGCCGGCGACGAGGGCGGCCAACTCTTCGATTCCGCTCGGCGCCACGCCGCCGCGCTCCCCCCTGCCGCCCGCGCCCGCGTCGAGCGCGACCTGGAGGAGGCACCCGACCTCGCGCCCGGCCCGCATCGCCTCCCTGGACAGCGCGTCCACGAGCCGGGCCCGGTCGACGGACTGCACGAGGTCCGCATACCCCACTACCGATCGCACTTTATTGGTCTGCAATTGACCGACAAAGTGCCAAATCAAGGGCAGATCCGAACATTCGGCGGCCTTGGGGGCCGCGTCCTGGTCCCGGTTCTCGGCGACGTGACGCACCCCGAGCCCCGACAGGATCCGCACGTCGCTCGCCGGGTAGGTCTTGGTGACCACGATCAGGGTCACCTCTTCCCGCTTGCGCCCGGCCGCCGCACAGGCGGCGGCGATACGCTCTTCCACTTTCGCCAGGTTTGCGGCGAGTTCGGTCTTACGGTCCGTCATGCCCCATCAGTCCAGCCACACATAGCCGGCGAGCCGCCCCGTGGTGCGGTCCCGCCGGTACGAGAAGTGATCACCCGACTCCAGCGTGCACGCCGGCGACTGCGCCCGGTCGAGCACTCCGGCGCGCGCGAGCTGTGCGTGCACTCCGGCGCTCACGTCCACCGCCGGAGTGCCCCAGCTGGTCTCGGCGTGCGCCGCTGGCTCGACGGCGGCCACCTCGGCGCGCATCGCCTCCGGCACCTCGTAGCAGCGGCCGCAGACGGCGGGTCCGGTGCGGGCGACGATCCGGGCCGGGTCGGCACCGAGCGACTCCATGGCGTCGATCGCGGCCGGCACGATCCCCTTGACCATGCCCGGCCTCCCGGCGTGGGCGGCGGCGGCCACTCCGGCCACCGGGTCGGCCAGCAGGACCGGCACGCAGTCGGCGGTCAGCACGGCGAGGGCGAGCCCGCGGACCGCGGTCACCAGCCCGTCGACCTCCGGGGTGAGCCGGGTGGTCCACGGTCCCTCGACCTCGGCCACGTCGTTCCCGTGCACCTGGTTCATCCAGACCACCCGGCCGGGGTCCAGTCCGAGCGACTTGGCGGCGAGTTCCCGGTTGGTCCGTACCACGCCGGGGTCGTCGCCGACCGCCCCGCCCAGGTTGAGCTCCTCGTACGGAGCGGCGCTCACCCCGCCCCACCTGTCGGTGAAGGCGAAGTGCGCGCCGCTCACGGTCTCGCGCTGTCCTATCACGTCGTAAGGATCACTTGAGGAAGTCCGGTACGTCCAGTTCCTCGGCCGCGCTGTCCGTGTAGGAACGGGACGGCGGGACCGGCGGGGCGACCGGGATGTCGGCGACCGGCTCGGGCGCCGGCTCCGGCTCCTCCTTCGGCGTCACGCTGCCGAGTGAGCCGAAGGACGGGCGTTCGGGCTCGCGCCGGGCCGGAGCGGGCTCCTCGCGGCGGGCGGAGGCGGAGGACGAGCCGAGGACGGTGTCCCGGCGGGCCGGGGGCTGGCCCCCGTCGAAGCCGGCCGCGATGACGGTGACGCGGACCTCGTCGCCGAGGGCGTCGTCGATGACCGCACCGAAGATGATGTTGGCCTCGGGGTGGGCGGCCTCGCTGACCAGCTGGGCGGCCTCGTTGATCTCGAACAGGCCGAGGTCGGAGCCGCCGGAGATGGAGAGCAGCACGCCCCGGGCGCCGTCGATGGAGGCCTCCAGGAGCGGCGAGGAGATCGCCATCTCGGCGGCGGCCACCGCGCGGTCGTCGCCCCGGGCCGAGCCGATGCCCATGAGGGCGGAGCCGGCCTCGGACATGACCGACTTGACGTCGGCGAAGTCGAGGTTGATCAGGCCGGGGGTGGTGATGAGGTCGGTGATGCCCTGGACACCGGAGAGCAGGACCTGGTCGGCCGACTTGAAGGCGTCGAGCACCGAGACCTGGCGGTCCGAGATGGACAGCAGCCGGTCGTTCGGGATGACGATGAGGGTGTCGACCTCTTCGCGGAGTTCGGCGATGCCGTCCTCGGCCTGGTTCGCGCGGCGCCGGCCCTCGAAGGTGAACGGGCGGGTGACCACGCCGATGGTGAGGGCGCCCAGCGAGCGCGCGATGTTGGCCACGACGGGCGCGCCGCCGGTGCCGGTGCCGCCGCCTTCACCGGCCGTCACGAAGACCATGTCGGCCCCCTTGAGGACCTCCTCGATCTCCTCGCGGTGGTCCTCGGCGGCCTTGCGGCCGACGGCCGGGTTGGCGCCGGCGCCGAGTCCGCGGGTGAGTTCACGGCCGACGTCGAGCTTGACGTCGGCGTCGCTCATCAACAGCGCCTGTGCGTCGGTGTTGATGGCGATGAACTCGACGCCCTTGAGACCGACCTCGATCATCCGGTTGATGGCATTGACACCACCGCCGCCGACACCGATGACCTTGATGACTGCGAGGTAGTTCTGCGGTGCTGCCACGTCGAAGGCCTCTCGCCTCGAATTACGTTGCCGTCCACGTGCGGTGCCCCGTGCGGGACGGCAGATGCCGATTGGGACGGTCCGTAGCGCCGACCCGAACCCTAACGTTGAAGTTTAGGGTTACCAGTGTGTCCGTTCCTTGAAGTCTTCTGAACAGGACACTAAGTCGACAAGTGGCGCCCGTTCAACGAACACGCCGAACCTCCCGTTTTTCTTTTCACCCTATGTGATCAGCCGTAGCAGTGCCCAACCAGGGTGCTGGCCTGCGCTGATGTGCGTCAACTCGCCGATGACGCAGGGGCGGTGGGAACACTCACGTCGAAGTGCCGGGCCCCCGAGGCGGCTTTCAGGAGTGCCGTGAGGGTGCGCGCCTTCGCGGCCCCGTTCTCGGAACTGCCCCACTCCACGACGCGGCCGCCGCCCAACTCCAGCGAGATGTCGTCGTAGGAACGGACCTTGAGGGTCCGGGTGTCCCGGCGGACGGCGGCCGGAACGGCGCGTGCGACGTCGACCGCCTCCCGCACCAGCCGGTCGGTGCCGAACCGGCGCAGGCTGGCGGTCGCCGAGCCGGACCGGGCCAGGCTCAATTCCAGTTGCGGAACGCCTTTCGGCGCCTGTGAAACCGTGGCGAACCGGACGCCTTCCCTGTCCACTTCGGTGAAATTTCCGCCCTTTGCGATGAGCAGCACGGGGGTGCGCTCGGTCACTTTCAGCCCGATTCCGCGGGGCCAGGAGCGGACCACGTCCACCGTGTCGATGCGGGGCAGTCTCCGGCGCAGCCGGGCCTCGATCCCGTCGGTGTCGACGGAGACCAGCGGCGCCCCGACCGGCACGTCGGCCGCCTCCAGGACGTCCTCGGGGGTCAGAACGGCCGTACCGGAGACGGAGACATGGCGTACCCGCAGCCACGGGGAGCCGTACAGCAGCCACGCGGAGCCGGAGCCGAGGAGCACCACGGAGAGCACCAGGACGACCGTCCTGCGAAAGCGGCGGTTCCTCAGCCGCCGGATGAGCGGCGGGCCGGACGACTCCTGCTGGCGCTCACCGCGTTCCGCGGTGGTGGTCGGTCCGGCCACGCTGCTCACTTGCCTTTCGTCATACGGTCCTACCGGCTAGCGGCGATCGCCTCGTACACCATGCCGACGAGCAGGTCGTCGGCGTCCCGGCGGCCGAACTCGCTTGCCGCGCGCGACATCTCGTACAGCCGGTGCGGGTCGGCGAGCACCGGCAGGACGTTCTGCTGCACCCACTCCGGGGTGAGTTCGGCGTCGTCGACCAGCAGGCCGCCGCCGGCCTTGACCACCGGCTGGGCGTTGAGCCGCTGTTCGCCGTTGCCGATGGGCAGCGGGACGTAGGCGGCCGGGAGCCCGACGGCGGAGAGTTCGGCGACGGTCATCGCGCCCGCGCGGCAGAGCATCATGTCGGCCGCGGCGTACGCGAGGTCCATCCGGTCCAGGTAACTTACCGGGATATAGGGCGGCATCCCCGGCATCTGGTGCACTCGCGGCAGTTCGTTCTTCGGGCCGACGGCGTGCAGGATCTGGATGCCGGCCTGCTGCAGCCAGGGCGCGACCTGCTGGACGACCTCGTTGAGGCGGCGGGCGCCCTGGGAGCCGCCGGAGACCAGCAGCGTGGGCAGGTTGGGGTCGAGGCCGAACCGGTGCCGGGCCTCGGGGCGGGCGGCGGCCCGGTCCAGGGTGGCGATGGAGCGGCGCAGCGGGATGCCGATGTAGCGGGCGTCACGCAGCTTGCTGTCCGGGGTGGAGACGGCGACCCTGGCGGCGTACCGCGAGCCGATCTTGTTGGCGAGGCCGGGGCGGGCGTTGGCCTCGTGGATCACGATCGGCACGCCGAGGCGCTTGGCGGCGAGGTAGCCGGGCAGCGCGACGTAACCGCCGAAGCCGACGACGCAGTCCGCCTTGGTGCGCTCCATGATCTGCTCGGCGGCCTTGATGGTGCCACGCAGCCGGCCGGGCACGGTGATCAGCTCGGGAGTGGGCCTGCGGGGCAGCGGCACCGCCGGGATCAGGGCGAGCTCGTAGCCGCGCTGCGGGACGAGCGTGGTCTCCAGGCCGCGTTCCGTGCCCAGGGCCGTGATCCCCACGGTGGGGTCCTGCCTGCGCAGGGCGTCCGCGAGGGCGAGCGCGGGCTCGATGTGGCCGGCGGTCCCCCCACCAGCGAGTACGACATGCACCGAAATTCACCGCTCTCCGGACGAGCGCGCCACCGAGGCACGCCGTCGCATCGTGTTCCATCTCCGAGACCCCTGAGGGCCCCCGCCTCCCCGCTTTCTACCAAAGCGAGGTTGCCGCATCGCAAGCGCCGCCCGCGCAGCGGGCTCGTCGCGCGCGAAGGCGATCAGCAGCCCGATGGCGAACATGGTCGGCAGCAGGGCGGAGCCTCCGTAGGAGAACAGCGGGAGCGGGACGCCGGCGATCGGCAGCAGGCCGAGCACCGCACCGATGTTGATCACCGCCTGGGCGGTGATCCAGGTGGTCACGCCTCCCGCGGCGTACCTCACGAAGGGGTCCTCCGTGCGTCCGGCCACGCGGATACCCGCATAGCCTAGAGCCGCGAAGAGGGCCAGGACCGACAGCGTCCCCGCCAGGCCCAGTTCCTCACCGGTGACGGCGAAGATGAAGTCGGTGTGGGCCTCGGGGAGTTGTCCCCATTTCTCCACACTCGCCCCGAGACCGGATCCGAAGAGCCCGCCGGAGGCCAGGGCGTAGATGCCATGAACCGCCTGCCAGCAGTCGGCGACGCCGCTCCTCGGCTCGGTGGCCCCGATGCAGGCGAGCCGGGCCATGCGGTTGGGGCTGGTCTTGATGAGGATCACACCGAGCACACCCGCGATGGACAGCACACCGGCGAACAGCCGGGTCGGCGCCCCCGCCAGCCACAGCACGCCGAACAGGATCGCGGTCAGGATGATCGCGGTGCCCATGTCGCCGCCGAGCATGATCAGCCCTAGCAGCAGGAAGCTCACCGGAACGAGCGGCACCAGCATGTGCTTCCACTGGGCCAGCAGCCGCCTCTCCTGTTTGCGCGCCATCAGGTCGGCGCCCCACAGCACCAGGGCGAGCTTGCCGAACTCGCTGGGCTGGATCTGGAAGGACCCGCCCAGGGAGATCCAGTTCTGGTTGCCGTTGACGGACATCCCTATCCCCGGCACCTGCACCAGCGCCATCATGAAGACCGCCCCGGCGAGGATCGGGTAGGCGAGCGCCCGGTGCAGCTTCACCGGCATGCGGGACGCCACGAGCAGCAGCACGCCGCCGATACAGGCGGCCAGGAACTGCTTCCGGAAGAAGAACGAGCCCGGCAGCGACATCTGCAGCGCGGTGATCTGGGAGGCCGAGTAGACCATCACCAGGCCCAGCACGATGATGAGCAGACTGCCGCCGAGGATCAGGTAGTACGCGGTGAGCGGTCGGTCCCAGGCCCGGTGGGCGCGCGTGTGCAGACGCCGCAGCGGGTTGTCGCGCGAGGCGCCGGGCGCGGCAGGCCGGCGGACCGCCCGCTGTACGGGCGGCCGCCCGGTGCGGCTACCGGACATCAACGCCTCCGCTGCACGTCGACCGTCCCACGCGTCCCTCCCAAGGTCGCCCGGCAGGCGGCCGGGTCAGGCGCCGAGTTCGCGAACCGCCTGGGCGAACGCGTCACCGCGCTTGTTGTAGTTGGCGAACATGTCCATGGAGGCGCAGGCGGGGGCGAGGAGCACCGTGTCGCCTTCGACCGCAAGCCGCCGGGCCTCCTGGACCGCCGCGAGCATCGCCCCAGTGTCGGTCCGGTCGAGGTCGACGACCGGGACTTCCGGCGCGTGTCGCGCGAGGGCCTCCCGGATGAGGGCGCGATCGGCGCCGATGAGCACCGCACCGCGAAGTCGCTTTGCCGACTTGGCGACCAGTTCGTCGAAGGTCGCCCCCTTCGCCAGACCGCCCGCAATCCATACAATCGACTCATATGATGCCAACGAGGCTTCCGCCGCGTGGGTGTTGGTCGCCTTGGAGTCGTCGACATAGGCGACCCCGTCCACGTCGGCGACGTGCGCGATGCGGTGGGCGTCCGGCGTGAAGGCCCGCAGCCCGTCCCGTACGGCCGTGGGGGGTACCCCGAAGGCCCGCGCGAGGGCGGCGGCGGCAAGGGCGTTGGCGATGTTGTGCGGGGCCGGCGGGTTGACGTCGGACACCTCGGCCAGCTCCTGGGCGTTCTTCTGCCGGTTCTCGACGAAGGCACGGTCGACCAGGATGCCGTCCACGACGCCGAGTTGCGAGGGGCCCGGGGTGCCGAGGGTGAAGCCGATGGCCCGGCAGCCCTCCTCGACGTCGGCCTCGCGGACCAGGTCCTCGGTGAGCTTGTCGGCGACGTTGTAGACACAGGCGACCCGGTTGCCCTCGTAGATGCGGCCCTTGTCGGCCGCGTAGGCCTCCATCGAGCCGTGCCAGTCGAGGTGGTCGGGGGCGAGGTTCAGCACGGCCGCCGAGTGGGCGCGCAGCGAGGGCGCCCAGTGCAGCTGGTAACTGGACAGCTCCACCGCGAGGACGTCGTACTCCTCGTCGCCGAGGACCGCGTCGAGCAGCGAGACGCCGATGTTGCCGACGGCGGCCGTGCGCAGGCCCGCGGCCCTGAGGATCGACGCCAGCATCTGGACCGTGGTGGTCTTGCCGTTGGTGCCGGTGACGGCCAGCCAGGGGGCCGCCTCTCTGCCGTCCCGGCCCCGCAGCCGCCAGGCCAGCTCGACGTCGCCCCAGATCTCGATCCCGGCCGCGCGGGCCGCCTGGAACAGCGGCTTGTCCGGCTTCCAGCCGGGCGTGGTGACGATCAGTTCGGTGCCCTCCGGCAGGGTCGCGCCGTCGCCGAGCCGTACCGTGACCCCCAGGGCCTCCAGTTCGGCGGCCTGTTCACGCGCGCGTGCGTCGTCGCCGTCGTTGACGACCGTGACGACCGCCCCGCGCGCGTGCAGCACCTTGGCCGCCGGGACACCGGAGACGCCGAGCCCGGCGACGGTGACGTGCTTGCCCTGCCAGTCGGTCACTTGTCCGCTGCCCATCCTGCGTAGAAGAGTCCGAGTCCGACAATCACACAGATGCCCTGGATGATCCAGAAGCGGACCACCACAAGGACTTCGGACCAGCCCTTGAGTTCGAAGTGGTGCTGGAGCGGTGCCATCCGGAAGACGCGCTTGCCGGTGAGCCGGAAGGAGCCGACCTGGATGACGACCGACATGGTGATGAGGACGAACAGGCCGCCCATGATGGCGACGAGCAGCTCGGTGCGGGAGAGGATCGCCAGGCCCGTGAGGACACCGCCGAGGGCGAGCGAACCGGTGTCGCCCATGAAGATCTTGGCCGGCGAGGTGTTCCACCACAGAAAGCCGAGGCAGGAGCCCATCAGCGCGGAGGCGATGACCGCGAGGTCCAGCGGGTCGCGCACCTCGTAGCAGGCGTTGGGGTTGGTCAGGGTCGTCGCGTTGGCGCAGGACTCCTGGAACTGCCAGACGCCGATGAACGTGTAGGCGCCGAAGACGAGCACGGAGGCGCCGGTGGCCAGACCGTCCAGACCGTCCGTCAGGTTCACGCCGTTGGACATCGCGAGGATCATGAACAGCGCCCAGACCACGAACAGCACCGGACCGATGGTCCAGCCGAAGTCCGTGATGAACGACAGCTTGGTGGAGGCCGGGGTGTTGCCGCGGGCGTCGGCGAACTGCAGCGACAGCACCGCGAAGGAGATGCCGACGATCAGCTGCCCGGCCATCTTCGCCTTGGCCCGCAGACCGAGCGAGCGCCGCTTGACGATCTTGATGTAGTCGTCCAGGAAACCGACCAGGCCCATCCCGCACATCAGGCCGAGCACCAGCAGGCCCGAGTAGGTCGGGGTGTAGCCGGTGATCACCTTGGACAGGAAGTAGGCGGCGACCGTCGACAGGATGAAGGCGATACCGCCCATCGTCGGCGTACCGCGCTTGCTGGCGTGCTCGCGCGGGCCGTCGTCACGGATGTACTGGCCGTAGCCCTTGCGGGCGAGGAGCTTGATCAGCAGCGGGGTGCCGATCAGGGTCAGGAAGAGACCGATGACGCCCGAGAAGAGGATCTGCTTCATCATCGGGCATCAACACCCTCGGCACCGGACTCCAGGAGCGCCTGCGCAACGCTCTCCAGGCCCACCGACCGTGACGCCTTCACGAGTACGACGTCCCCCGGGCGCAACTCGCTGCGCAACAGGTCGACCGCCGCCTGTGCGTCGGACACGTGCACCGACTCCTCACCCCACGAACCCTCGTTATATGCGCCCAGTTGCAGCCAGGAGGCTTCTACTCCCCCGACGGCGACGAGCTTGCCGACATTGAGCCGGACGGCGAGCCGTCCGACCGCGTCGTGCTCGGCGAGCGCCTCGTCCCCGAGCTCGGCCATCTTGCCGAGCACCGCCCACGTGCGGCGCCCCGTGCCCATGGCCGCGAGCGCGCGCAGCGCGGCTCGCATGGACTCGGGGTTGGCGTTGTAGGCGTCGTTGACGATGGTCACGCCGTCCGGGCGCTCGGTGACCTCCATACGCCAGCGGGAGAGGGAGCCCGCCTCGGAGAGCGCGAGGGCGATCTCTTCCGCGGACATGCCCAGCTCATGGGCGACGGCGGCCGCGGCGAGCGCGTTCGACACGTGGTGCTCACCGTACAGGCGCATGGTCACATCGCTTGCACCGGAGGGTGTGTGAAGGCTGAACGCGGGCTGTCCCGTGTCCGTGAGTCGTACGTTCTCGGCCCGTACGTCCGCTTCGGCCGACTCTCCGAAAAGGACCACCTTCGCCTTGGTACGGGAGGCCATGGCCCGCACCAGCGGGTCGTCCGCGTTGAGGACGGCGACCCCGCCGTCCTCGGCCGCGGGCAGTGCCTCCACCAACTCGCCCTTCGCCTGGGCGATCTGCTCCCGGCCGCCGAACTCGCCGATGTGGGCGGTGCCGACGTTCAGGACCAGACCGACCTTCGGGGGCGTCAGACCGGTGAGGTAGCGGATGTGGCCGATGCCGCGGGCGCCCATCTCCAGCACCAGGAACCGGGTCTCCTCGGTGGCCGACAGGGCGGTCAGCGGCAGCCCGATCTCGTTGTTGAGCGAGCCGGGCGTGAAGACGGTCGGCGCCTTGGTGCGCAGCACCTGGGCGATGAGGTCCTTGGTGCTGGTCTTGCCGGCCGAGCCGGTCAGCGCCACGAGGGTCGCGCCGAGCCGTCGTACGACATGACGCGCGAGGGCGCCGAGGGCGGTCTGGACGTCGTCCACGACGATCGCGGGCACGCCGACGGGGCGCGACGCCAGGACGGCGACCGCGCCGGCGGCCACGACCTGCCGGGCGTAGTCGTGGCCGTCCACGCGTTCGCCCACGAAGGCCGCGAACAGGCTGCCCGGCCCCGCTTCGCGGGAGTCCCGGACGACCTCCCCGGTGACCTGGACGGACGGATCCGGTATGTCGTGCGTCTGCCCGCCGACGACTTCTGCGATCTCGGCGAGAGAGAGGGCGATCACAAGTTCATCCCCTGGGTCTTCTGGATTTTCATCCCTGGGTTTTCCGGATGGCTTCGCGGAGGACCTGGCGGTCGTCGAAGGGACGGATCACGCCGGCGATGTCCTGGCCCTGCTCGTGGCCCTTGCCCGCGACCAGCACGGTGTCGCCGGGGTGCGCGCGGGCGACGGCGGCCTCGATCGCGGCGGCCCGGTCCTCGAAGAGGAGCACCTCGCCGCGCTCGTGGGCGGGCACCGAGGCGGCGCCCTCGAGCATGGTCGCGAGGATGGCGAGAGGGTCCTCGGAGCGGGGGTTGTCCGAGGTCAGCACGGCGATGTCGGCGAGCCGGGCCGCGGCGGCGCCCATCGGGGCCCGTTTGGTCCGGTCGCGGTCCCCGCCGCATCCGAGGACGATGTGCAGCCGGCCCTTGGTGACCTTGCGCAGCGCCCTGAGGACCGACTCGACGGCGTCCGTCTTGTGGGCGTAGTCGACGACCGCGAGGTAGGGCTGCCCGGCGTCCACGCGTTCGAGGCGGCCCGGCACGCCCGGCACGGCGGCGATGCCGTCGGCGGCGGCCTGCGGGTCGAGCCCGGCCGCGGCGAGGGCGGCGATCGCGGCGAGGGTGTTCGCCACGTTGAAGGGGCCCGGCAGCGGCGACTTGGCGGCGATCCGGACGCCCTCGGGCCCGACGACGGTGAACGTCGAGTCCATCGGGCCGACGTGCACGTCCGCGGCGCGCCAGTCGGCGTCGGGGTGGCCCTCCGCGGAGTAGGTGACGACCGGGACGGTGGCCTCCCTGGCGAGCCGGCGGCCGTACTCGTCGTCGACGTTGACCACACCCCGTCTGCTGCGCGCCGGGGTGAACAGCTGTGCCTTGGCCCGGAAGTAGTCCTCCATGTCGGAGTGGAACTCCATGTGTTCCGGGCTGAGGTTGGTGAAGACGGCGATGTCGAAGACGCAGCCGTCGACCCGGCCGAGGACCAGCGCGTGGCTGGAGACCTCCATGGCGACCGCCTCGACCTCGCGCTCGCGCATCACGGCGAACAGGGCCTGGAGGTCGGTGGCCTCGGGGGTGGTGCGCTCGGACTTGATGCGCTCGTCGCCGATGCGCATCTCGACGGTGCCGATGAGACCGGTGCTGTGCGCGGTCCTCAGGCCGCCCTCGACCAGGTAGGCCGTGGTGGTCTTGCCCGAGGTGCCGGTGATGCCGATCTGGAGCAGGTCGCGGCCCGGCCGACCGTAGATGGTGGCCGCCAGCTCGCCCATCCGCCCGCGCGGGTCGTCGACGACCAGGACCGGCAGGCCGGTCTCGGCGGCGCGCTCGGCGCCGGCCGGGTCGGTCAGCACGGCGACTGCGCCGAGACCGGCGGCCTGCGCGGCGAAGTCCGCGCCGTGCAGCCGGGCGCCCGGCAGGGCGGCGTACAGGTCGCCGGGGCGGACCGCGCGCGAGTCATGGGTGATGCCCGTGACCTCGACGGCGCCGGCCGCGGGTTCCGGCGTGGCGGCACCCAGCTGATCGGCGAGCTCCGCGAGGGGTGTTGCGGAGACATGAACCGGCCTGGGCGGCCCCGGATATGTCACGGAAGCGCCCTTCTGGGTGGTTTGGGAGTGATCGGCGTGTGGCACGGCGGTGAGCGTACCGGGCGCACCTGCCTGTGGGCTAAAAAGGGGCCCGCTCGCAGCGCGGTCCTGCGCGGGTGGTGGCGGGCTGTGGGCACCTCCCAGCGACAGCTCGGGGAGGGTGGGCGAGGGACTCGGCATCCCGTGGTTCCCGGGATCGGGGGTGATCGTTGTCACGAGCTCGTTCCTGGTGGTCTGTGCGAGGTGCTGAGGTCCTGAGGTGCGGTGCTGATCAGGGCTTGTAGTCGACGGGCAGGTTCGCCGCCTTGGCGCCGGTCGGCGGGATCTGCAGGGTCTTGAGGGCGAACTCCATCACCTGCTTGTAGATCGGGCCGCAGATCTGGCCGCCGAAGTAGCTGCCGGCGGTGGCGTTCTGGATGGCGCAGTAGACCGTGATGCGGGGCTTGTCGGCGGGTGCGAAGCCGGCGAACGACGAGGTGTAGCCGCGGTACCTGCCGGTGGCCGGATCCACTCGGTTGGCGGTACCGGTCTTACCCGCGACGTTGTACCCCGGAATGGCCGCCTTGGCGCCGGTGCCCTGCTCGTCGTCCACGACGGACTCCAGCATCTCGGCCAGGGTCTTCGCCGTCTTCTGACTGATCACACGGGTCTTCCTGGGCTGGCCGACCGGGGTGAAGCGGCCGTCGGCACCCTTGGCGCCGCGCACCAGGGTCGGCTCGACGCGGACTCCGCCGTTGGCGATCGTCGAGTAGACGGAGGCCGCCTGCATGGCGTTGATGGAGAAGCCCTGGCCGAAAGGAATCGTGTACTGCTGCGAGGTCGACCACTTGGCCGGGGCGGCCAGGATGCCCCTGGTCTCGCCGGGGAAGCCCAGCCCGGAGTAGCTGCCGATGCCGAACTTGCGCAGGTACGAGTAGAGGACCTGGTTGGCCTGTTCCTGGGTCCTGCCCAGCTGGCCGGTGGCGAGGATGGTGCCGATGTTGCTGGACTTGGCGAGCACGCCGTTGAGCGTGAGGTACCAGGTGGCGTGGTCGACGTCGTCCTTGAAGAGCCGGTCGCCGCGGTGCAGCCGGTTGGGCACCACCACGTGCGTGAGCGGGGTGGCGGCGTTCTCCTCCAGGACGGCCGCCATCGACATCACCTTGGCGGTGGAGCCGGGCTCGTAGGCGTCCTGGACGGCCGCGTTGCCCATCGCGTCGGCGTCGGCCGTCGACAGGTCGTTCGGGTCGAAGCCGGGCGAGTCGGCCATCGCCAGGATCTGCCCGGTCTGCGTGTCCTGGACGACCACGTAGCCCCGGTCCGCCTTGGACTTCTTGACCTGCTCGGTGATGGCGTTCTGCGCGGCCCACTGGATGTCCCGGTCGATGGTCAGCTCGACGTCGGAGCCGGGCACGGCCGGGGTCTCGGTGGAGCCCGCGGTGGGCACCTCGCGGCCGCCGGACTGGGCGTAGCGGATCTTGCCGTCCTTGCCGGTCAGCTCCTTGTCGAGCTGCTGCTCGATGCCGCCGCCGCCCTTGCCGTCGGCGTTGACCCAGCCCAGTATCCCGGCGGCCAGGTCGCCGTTGGGGTACACGCGCTGGCTGCTCGGGTCGGCGAAGACGCCGGCCAGCACGTTGACGGTGTTGCCGTCGGTCGTGGCCTTGGCGGTGAGCGCGGCCTTCAGATCCTTGATCTGCTTCCAGACCTGCGGGGTCTGCCGGGTGGCGAGCCGGACGTAGCGCAGGTCCTTGTTCGCGGGCCGCAGCAGCTTGACGAGGTCGGCCTGGCTCCGGCCGAGGATCGGGGCGAGCAGCGCGGCGGCCTGCTCGGGTCCGTCGGACACCTTGAGCTGCTTGCTCGTGAACATCGTGGGGTCGGCGGTGATGTCGTACGCGTCCTCGCTGATCGCCAGCGCCACGCCGTTGCGGTCGGTGATCCCGCCGCGCTCGGCGGCCAGGGTGTGCACGACGTACCGGTTCTGCTCGGCCTTGGCCGCGTACGCGCTGGCGTCGACGGCCTGGACCTGGAGCAGGCGGCCGACGAAGACCATCAGCACCAGGGTCAGGGCGAGGCCGACCATGCGCAGCCGGGGGCGGGGGCTGCCGAGCCGCAGAGCGGGTGCGGCGGGGGGGCGGGGTCCGCCCGGGCGGCGGACGGGGCGGGCGCCGGGACCGGGAGCGGACCGGCTCCGGACGGCGCCCCGGGGGTCCCGGGGGCGGGGCGGCTTGGCGGGGCCGGGCACGCGGCGGCGCGGCGGCTGCCTGTTTCCAGAAGTGTCGGGCACTTCCGTCACCTGCCGGGGGTCGTGGTCGGGGCCGTACCGGGCGTGAGGGCCGGGGTGGGCGTCGGTTCGGCCGGCGTCACCGGCGCGGAGGCCGCGGAAGCCGTCACCGGCACGGAGTCGGTGGGTGCCGTCACCGGCACGGAGCCGGTGGGCGGCGGGGCGGGTGCGCCGGCGGACCGGGTGCCGAGCGCCTCGGGGGCGGGCGGCACGGTGGTCTGCCGGAGGGCGGCGGGGCTGGGGACGCCCTGCACGGTGCCGTCCGGGCCGAGGAAGACCGGGTCGCCGCCGGGGACCATGCCGAGCTCGCGGGCGCGGCGCTGCAGGGCGTCGGGGGCGGAGTAGGCGTCGATGTCCCGCTGCAGCGCCTGTTCCTCGTCGGTGAGGTTCTTCGTCCGCTTCTGCAGGTCGTCGAGTTTGAACGAGCCTTCGCTGAGCGCCGAGTTCAGCACCAGCAGGCCGATCAGGCCGCCGCCGAGGAGCAGGACGACGAGCAGGACGAACGGGGTGCGGGCGGCCTGGCGGGCACGGCCGGCCGGCAAGAGCCGGGCGAGCCGGGCCGCCCGCCCACGCAACTCGGGTTTCCTACTCACGTGTCCTCCGGTGGGTCCGGAAACCCCGCTCGCTCACTCGGCTTCCTCCCTGATGCGCTGGGCTCCCCGAAGACGCGCCGGGGCGGCCCGGCGGTTCTCGGCGACCTCTTCCTCGGTGGGAAGTTCGGCACCGCGCGTGAGCAGCTTGAGCCGGGGCTGGTACTGCTCGGGCACGACCGGCAGCCCGGGCGGCGCGGTGGTGGCGGCGCCGGCCGCGAACACCTGCTTGACGAGGCGGTCCTCGAGCGAGTGGTACGACAGCACGGCGATCCGGCCGCCGACCGCGAGGGCCTTCACGGCGGCCGGGATCGCCCTTTCCAGGACGGCGAGTTCGCCGTTGACCTCGATGCGCAGCGCCTGGAAGGTGCGCTTGGCCGGGTTGCCGCCGGTGCGCTTGGCGGCCTGCGGCAGCGCGTCGCGGATCAGCTCGACGAGCCGGGCGCTGTTGCTGAACGGCTCCTTCTCGCGCTCCCGGACGATCGCCGAGACGATCCGCTTGGCCTGCTTCTCCTCGCCGTACTGGAACAGCACGCGGACGAGGTCGCCGGCCGGGTAGGTGTTGAGGACCTCCGCGGCGCTGATGCCGGTCGACTGGTCCATGCGCATGTCCAGGGGCGCGTCCTGGGCGTAGGCGAAGCCCCGGTCGGCCTCGTCGAGTTGCATGGAGGAGACGCCGAGGTCGAAGAGGACGCCCTGCACGCGCGCGATGCCGAGGCGTTCGAGTACGGCGGGCAGCTCGTCGTAGACGGCGTGCACGAGGGTGGCGCGGTCGCCGAAGGGGGCGAGCCGCTCACCGGACAGGCGCAGGGCCTCCTTGTCGCGGTCCAGGGCGACCAGGCGGGCCTCGGGGAAGCGGGTCAGCAGCGCCTCGCTGTGGCCGCCGAGGCCGAGGGTGCAGTCGACGACCACGCTGCCCGGCCGCTCCAGGGCGGGTGCCAGCAGATCCAGGCACCGCTGGAGCATCACCGGGACGTGTCGACTCTGGCTCAAGGGGGCCTCTCAGGTCCGGCACGGGGACGCACCGCCGGGTCCCCGCCCGCTCGGTACGCGCACCGCGCACGTGGGGAGACGGCCCGGGTGTGCCGGGGTCTCCAGGGGATTTCACCAGCGGGGAGAGCCTCGCCTCCCGCTTCGCGTCACTTTAGTCCACCGTGTCGCGCGGTCAATCAACCGGCCTGCGCGGCGCGTACGGCGTCCGGGCCGGGGCGGGGATTCACCGGGAATCACCCGTGCGGACGCGCTTTGCCCTCCGTGTGGGTTAGCTCACAACAAGCCACGATGACGTTCTTTGTCACCTCTCACAGGAGGCCGTGACCACACGTGACCAGTAACGTCATGACTATGACGACTTCCGCAGCAGTTCCCACTGGATCCGAAGGCGCCATAACCACGGACGGCACCGTGACGGACCGCCTGGTCGACGCCAACCGGACCTACGCGTCCGCCTTCACCGACCCCGGCATGGACGCCCGGCCCGTGCTGCACGTGGCCGTGGTGGCCTGCATGGACGCCCGCCTCGACCTGCACAAGGCGCTCGGCCTGCAGCTCGGCGACTGCCACACCATCCGCAACGCCGGTGGCGTGGTCACCGACGACGTGATCCGCTCCCTCACCATCAGCCAGCGCAAGCTCGGCACCCGCAGCATCGTGCTGATCCATCACACCGGCTGCGGTCTGGAGGCCCTCACCGAGGACTTCCGGTCCGAGCTGGAGATGGAGGTCGGCCAGCGCCCGGCCTGGGCGGTGGAGTCCTTCCGGGACGTCGACCAGGACGTACGGCAGTCCATGCAGCGGGTGCGCACCTCGCCGTTCCTGCAGCACACCGACGACGTGCGCGGCTTCGTCTTCGACGTCCGCACCGGCCTGCTCCGCGAGATAGACCCGGCCTGACCGGGACCCCACCGGGCCGACCGCCTCGGCCCGGCCACCGCGGACCACCGGCGGCGCGGGCCGTCCGCGCCGCCTCGTCACCGGGCCGACGGGCCGTGGCGATCCGCTCCGGCCCGGTCCCCCGGCCCGGCCGGCCCGCTCGTCGCGGGGCCGGCGGTCCGCGTCACCCCGCGCCGCCCGACCGCTTCGGCACGGTCGCCTCGGCCGCCCCGCCCCGGTCACCTGGCGGCGCGACCGGCCGCGCCGCCACCCGCAGATCCGGTCGCCCCACCCCCTCCGGACCGACCGTGCTCCCCGGAACGCGACCGCCGTAAGCTGTCGGCTCCCTGTCGAATAGGCGGCCGAAAGGCCGCAAGACCGACATACTGCGGGCAGTTGTCCACAGGCGAGTGACACGAATCGGTAACGGCAGCAAGAATGCGGTGTGAGACGTCGCGCGGAACCATTCACGCGTGGTGTCCGTGATTCGGGGTGGGCCGGTTGTGCGAGACGACGCGCCGGCCGGGCAATGACGGGCCGAGGAGGGCCGGGTGACGACCTATGACGATCGAGCGAGCCTCACTGATCTGACCGCAACTGTGGAGCGGGTCCGCAGTTCGGTGGAGGGTGTGATCGAGGGCAAGCCCGAGGTCGTACGGCTTTCGCTGACCGTGCTGCTCGCCGAGGGGCATCTTCTGATCGAGGACGTCCCGGGCGTGGGCAAGACGATGCTGGCGAAGGCGTTGGCGCGGTCCATCGACTGCACGGTGCGGCGTATCCAGTTCACGCCCGACCTGCTGCCGTCGGACATCACCGGCGTGTCCATCTGGGACCAGCAGCGCCGGGACTTCGAGTTCAAGCCGGGCGCGATCTTCGCGCAGATCGTGATCGGCGACGAGATCAACCGCGCCTCGCCCAAGACCCAGTCCGCGCTGCTGGAGTCGATGGAGGAGCGGCAGGTCACCATCGACGGGCAGACCTACGAACTGCCCAGCCCCTTCATGGTCGTGGCGACCCAGAACCCGGTCGAGATGGAGGGCACCTACCCGCTGCCCGAGGCGCAGCGCGACCGCTTCATGGCCCGTGTCTCGGTGGGCTACCCCAGTGTGGAGGCCGAGTTGCAGATGCTCGACATCCACGGCGCGGTCAACCCGCTCGACGACCTCCAGCCGGTGGCGCACGCCCATGACGTCGTGAAGCTGATCGAGGCCGTGCGCGGGGTGCACGTCGCCGAGCCGGTCCGCAGGTACGCGGTGGACCTGGTCGCCGCCACCCGCACCCACCCCGACCTCAGACTCGGCGCCTCACCGCGGGCGACGCTGCACCTGCTGCGCGCGGCGAAGGCGTCCGCCGCCCTGAGCGGCCGGGAGTACGCGCTGCCGGACGACGTGCAGGCGCTCGCCGTGGCGGTCCTGGCGCACCGGCTGCTGCCCACCGCGCAGGCCCAGCTCAACCGGCGCACCGCGGAGCAGGTCGTGCAGGAGATCCTGCAGTCCACCCCGGTGCCCGCGGCCCCCCAGCAGCAGCCCGGCCTCGGCGGTCTGGGCCGGGGCGTGCCGGCCTATCCCCAGCAGCCCCCGCGGAGTCTGTGATGGGTGCTCCGGCGGAGGCCGACCGCGGGGAGACGGGCGGGTTCCGCACGGCCCTGGCCGGGCTGACCACCCGCGGCCGCTCCTTCCTCGCGGCCGGCATCGCGGCGGTGATCTGCGCGTACATCCTCGGCCAGGGGGACCTGCGCCGGGTCGGGCTGCTGCTCGCCGTGCTGCCGCTGCTCTGCGCGGCCGTGCTGCACCGCACCCGCTACCGGGTGGCGGGCAGCCGCCGGCTCTCCCCCGGGCGGGTGCCGGCCGGCAGCGAGGCCCGGGTGCACCTGCGGATGGACAACGTCTCGCGGCTGCCGACCGGCCTGCTGATGCTCCAGGACCGGGTGCCCTACGTCCTCGGCCCGCGCCCCCGCTTCGTCCTGGACCGGGTGGAGCCGGGCGGCCGCCGCGAGGTGTCCTACCGGGTCCGCTCGGACCTGCGCGGCCGCTATCCGCTGGGCCCGCTCCAGCTGCGCCTGACCGACCCGTTCGGCATGTGCGAACTGACCCGCTCCTTCTCCGCCTTCGACACCCTGACCGTCATCCCGAAGGTCGAGCCGCTGCCGCCGATCCGGCTCAGCGGCGAGGCGAAGGGGTACGGCGACGGGCGGCAGCGTTCGCTGGCCCTGGCGGGCGAGGACGACGTGATCCCGCGCGGTTACCGCCACGGCGACGACCTGCGCCGGGTGCACTGGCGCTCCACCGCCCGCTACGGCGAGCTGATGGTGCGCCGCGAGGAGCAGCCGCAGCGCGCCCGCTGCACGGTCCTCCTCGACACCCGGGGCGGCGCCTACGAAGGAGCGGGCCCGGACTCGGCGTTCGAGTGGGCGGTGTCCGGTGCCGCCTCGGTCCTGGTGCACATGCTCGAACGCGGCTTCTCCGTCCGGCTGTTGACGGACACCGGCAGTTCGGTGCCCGGCGAGGGAGCCGAGGGTTTCGCGGGCACCGGTCAGGAGTCGGCGGAGGCGGCCGGGCTGATGATGGACACCCTGGCGGTGATCGACCACTCCGACGGCACGGGCCTGTCCCGCGCCTACGACGTGCTGCGCGGCGGGAACGAGGGGCTGCTGGTGGCCTTCCTCGGCGACCTCGACGAGGAACAGGCGACGGTGGCCGCGAGGATGCGCCGGCGCAGCGGCGGTGCCGTGGCCTTCGTGCTGGACCCGGACACCTGGGTCAGGGAGCCGACCGACGTGCCCGCCCCCGGCAACGCCCACGAGGAGCGGCTGCGGATGCTGCGCGAGGCCGGCTGGACGGCCGTCAGCGTGCCACGCGGCGCCGGTGTGGCCGAGCTGTGGCGGCAGGCCGACCGGGAGCGCACCGGATCGGCCGCGCTGAGCGGGGAGGCATGGCGATGAGCGGACGCGCCCGGCTCGCCCTCACCGCGGCGGCGGCGACGCTGATGGCGTCCTGCGCGCTGCTGCCCCTGGTCTCCCCGGTGACCTGGCTGTTCCAGGCGGCGTTCCTGCTGGCGGTCCAGACGGGCGTGGGCGCGGCCGCCCGGCGGGTGCCGCTGGCCCGGCCGCTGACCGTGGCCGCGCAGGCCCTGGCCACGCTGCTGATGCTGACCGTGGTCTGCGCCCGGAGCCACGCGATCGCCGGGGTGGTCCCCGGCCCTGACACCTTCCGGTACCTCGGCGACCTGCTTCAGCAGGGCTCGGACGACGTCAGCCGGTACGCGATACCCGCGCCGCTGACGCCCGGCATCCGGCTGATGGTGATCGGCGGGGTCCTGGTCGTCGGGCTGGTCGTGGACACCCTCGCGGTGACCTTCCGCAGCGCGGCCCCGGCGGGGCTGCCGCTGCTCGCGCTCTACTCCGTGGCGGCGGGCCTGTCCGACGGGCCGACCGACTGGCTGTGGTTCCTGGTGGCGGCGGCCGGTTATCTGATGCTGCTGCTCGCCGAGGGCCGCGACCGGCTCTCGCAGTGGGGCCGGGTGTTCGGCGGGGGCGCGCGCACCGCGGGCGTCATGGAGAGCAGCGCGGTGGCCCCGGTGCGCACCGGGCGCCGGATCGGTTTCGCCGTGCTGGGCCTCGCCCTGTTCGTGCCGTTCGTGATGCCCTCCATCGAGGGCGGCCTGCTGGACGGCGCCGGGACCGGGGTCGGCGTGGGCAACGGGAACGGCGGCACGATCTCCGCGGTCAACCCGCTGGTGTCGCTGCGGGACAGCCTCAACGTGGACGAGGACCGCCAGGTGCTGTCCGTGCGGACCAGCAACGACGACGTCTCCGACCTGTACCTGCGGATCGTCTCCCTGGACGACTTCGACGGCACCACCTGGAAGCCGGCCCAGCGGCACATCACCGGCGTGCCGGACAGGTTCCCGACCCCGGCGGGGCTGGGCGCCGACGTCAGGCGGACGACGGTGAGGTCGACGATCGCGGCCGCCGACTGGTACGCGCAGGACTGGCTGCCGATGCCGTACCCGCCGAGCGGGGTGAAGGTGGCCGGCACCTGGCGCTACGAGCCGGTCGGGATGACCCTCGTCGGCGACCACGGGCAGAGCACGCGCGGTGAGACCTACCAGGTCACCAGCCTGGACGTGCAGCCGACGGCGGAGCAGCTGGCCGCGGCGCCCGAGGCCTCGGCGGCGATGAAGAAGGAGTACACCAAGGTGCCCTCCTCGCTGCCGTCGGTGGTGGCGCAGACGGCGAAGGAGGTCACCGCGGGCTCGTCGAACCACTACGAGGAGGCGGTCAAGCTCCAGGACTACTTCGCGGTGACGGGCGGCTTCCAGTACGACACCCAGGTGGAGGTCGGCCGGGGGGAGGGCGCGATCGCGAACTTCCTGAAGCAGAAGCGCGGTTTCTGCGTGCACTTCTCCTTCGCGATGGCCGCGATGGCCCGGACGCTGGGCATCCCGGCCCGGGTCGCGGTGGGCTTCGCACCGGGCACCCCGCAGGCCGACGGCACGGTGTCGGTGGGCCTGAAGGACGCGCACGCCTGGCCGGAGCTGTACTTCGAGGGCGTGGGCTGGACCCGCTTCGAGCCGACCCCGACCCGGGGTACGACCCCGTCGTACACGGTGTCGCAGACGCCCGGCTCCTCGGTGCCGGACGAGACGCTGCCCTCCAAGGGCGCCTCGGCGGCGCCGTCGGCCTCGGCCTCGCAGAGCGAGAGCTGCCCGCCGCAGCTGCGCAGGCAGGACGCCTGCGCCGGCCCGTCGGCGGCGGCCGTGGTGCAGAGCGGCGACGGCGGCCCGCCGTGGTGGCAGCTGGCGCTGTGGGCGCTCGGTGGTCTCGCCGTCCTGGCGGTGCCGCTGTCACCGATGCTGTACCGGCTGCGGGCGCGGGCGGTCCGGCTCGGGGCGCACGACCGCACGCCCTCGGGCATGGCGGCGCACACGCTGGCGGTCTGGCTGGAACTGACCGACACGGCCTGGGACTTCGGCATCCTTCCGGACGAGTCGCAGACCCCGCGCAACGCGGCCGCCCGGATCGTCCGGCTCGGCCGTCTCGATCCGGCCACCGCGGCCTCGGTGCACCGGGTGGCGGACGCGGTCGAACAGGTGCTGTACGCGCCACGGCCGCGTCCGGCGGCGGGTCTCGCGGACGAGGTCCGGCGGGTGTCGGCCGCGTTCAACGGCACGGCCGGGGCCTCCGCGCGCCTGCGGGCCCTGTTCGCTCCGCGGTCGAGCGTGCGCGCGGTGTGGGCGGCGTCGGCGGCCCGGTCCCGGCTGCGGGAGCGGTTGGCCGCGGCCAGGCCGACCCTGCGCAAGCCGTCGGAGCAGGAAGGCTGAGGTAGGCCGGAGCAGGGTGGGGACGCTTACCGGCGCTCGCAGGGTGCCTCCCCCAGCCTTCGGGCCGGGGGACCCCCAGCGGCACGACTGCCCGCAGCGATGTGGCTGGTCGCGCGGTTCCCCGCGCCCCTGAGTCTGGAAGTCCAGGTCGGTGTTGGCGAACCCGCTCTGCGCCCAGTGCTCCGCGACGACGACGTCCGCCGCCTGCGGCT